>PEUF01000027.1:0-26061 GCA_002780795.1 Candidatus Roizmanbacteria bacterium CG02_land_8_20_14_3_00_36_15
CCGAACGCTGCGCTCTAGCCATCTGAGCTAATCCCCGTTTTTATTAAATATATTATAATAGAAAAAATGAAATTATTGCTTCCCGGCTGAAGGTCTAACTTCTGTCTGTTGACGCTTCGCCACTTTTTTCCGTGAAAAAATACTTTGCCGTACTTTACCTCTTGGCTCGTCGAATGCTTGTTGCGCTTGTTCTTGTTGAATGTTCTGTTGTTTTTTTTGCTCTTTTTCGTATTCTTCCTTCTGAACTTTTTGTTTTTCGTCGGCCTTTTTTTGCTCCAAAACTTTTTCTTCACCCTGTTTTACAATATGGAAAAGACGATTACGTAGCGACTCCATCTTTGATTTATCTTGATCCTGATATTTTTCTTGCAATTTTTCAAAGTCTAAAGGAGTACTAGAATTACTCTTTTTTTTTGCTTCATCGAGCTGTTCCTTCCCTTTGTCATGAGGATTTTGGGATTTGCCGGCGGCGCGTTCAAATAATTTAATTGGACTAAATGTTTGACTAACGGCTTTGGCCCCTTGCTTAACGGTGCTTTGACCAAGTTCTACAATCTGTTCGAAAGTATCATCCCAAAAACCAGGTTTTGTCATAAGTTAGTTTATAAACTAAATACCCAACATTGTTTTACCCTTTTTTGTCATTCTTTCAATTGACCAGGGCGGATCAAAAGTTAACTCGATCTCGATGTTTTTTTTAGCTAACCCTAAACCTGCTAATTTATTTTTTATCTCTTCTTTAATCATATCAAAAAGTGGGCAGCCGATTGTCGTTAAGGTCATTATAATAACGATTTTCTCTTTAATAAATTTAATTTTATAGACCAATCCTAAATCGATAATTGAGATATTCAACTCCGGGTCATGGACTTCTGATAGTTTATTTTTAACTTGTTTCTGGGTTATTTTATTCATAAAAATATTATAACTGTTATAATAATAACATTATGGAAAAATATAAACTTCGGTTTATTTCTTTGGGCGGCGTTGTTGGTGTTACGAAAAACATGTATGTGTATGAACTATATCAAGATGAAACGCTGAAAGATATTTTGATTGTTGATTGCGGTGTTGGTTTTCCTACAGAAAAGGAGCTAGGAATCGATTTTCTTATCCCTGATGCTTCCTACCTGAAAGATAAAATTAACAAAATAAGAGCCATTATTCTTACTCATGGTCATGAAGATCATATCTCAGCCCTTCCCTATCTTTATCAAAACTTAGGTAGACCGCCGGTTTTAGCCAGTAAATTAACCAAAGCATTGATAGAAAACAAATTTAAAGAATTTAACGAAAGACCCAATATTTCTGAGGTGAATTATAAGAAAACATATCGTTTTGCTGGATTTGAGATCGGTTTTATCCGCGTTACCCACTCGATACCGGACACCATGCACCTGACGATTAAAACGCCGGTAGGAACAATTTACCACGGAACAGATTATAAATTTGATCTGACTCCTCCCTATGGTCCTTTACCTGATTTTTATGCGATTACCAAAGCTGGTGAGCAAGGAATTCTTTGTTTAATCTCAGACTGTTTAGGTTCTGAAAGAGAAGGACTGACTTTATCGGAAAAAGTCGTTGGTGCCACCTTTGAGGAAGAAATGAGGAAAACTAAGGGAAAATTTATCATGACAACATTTTCTTCAAATATCTCACGAATAAAACAATGCGTCGAGGCAGCGGTCAAATTTAACCGAAAAATTTGTTTTCTAGGTCGTTCGATGAAGGAAAACAGTAAATTAGCGTCTCAGATTGGTTATCTTTCAATCCCTTTTAGTTTGGCGGTTGACGAAAAAAATCTTCATAAAATTCCACCAGGTAAATTATGCTTGATTATCGCTGGATCGCAAGGACAATATGCTTCCGCTTTAGCCAAGTTATCTCGCGACCAGAATCTCTATGTGAAAATAAAAACTGGTGATAAAATCACTTTTTCTTCCGACCCGGTTCCGGGCAACGAGACCGAGGTTTATGGGTTAATCGAGGAGTTAATTATGAAAGGAGCCGATGTGGTTTATCCCGATATTACCGATCAACTTCACGCGTCTGGCCACGCCAATCAAGAAGACATGAAGTATTTGGCTAGATTTACCAAACCAAGATTTTTTGTGCCGATTGGCGGAACCGTCAGGCATCAAAGGCAGTACCAGCGTTTGATGGTCGAACTCGGTTACGAAAATAACCAGGTTTTTACTCTGGGTGAAGGTGAGACAATTTACTTTACGCAAAATAAGGCCTATCGGGGACAGACAATAGAAACGAAGAATATTTATGTTGATGCCTATGGTATTGGTGATGTCGGCAAGATTGTTTTGCGTGACCGAAAAAATCTGGCTTCTGAGGGGATAATGGTCGCGATTTTGACCGTTGACAATCAAGGTAGATTGCTGACTGAACCGAAGATTCTATCGAGAGGTTTTGTCTTTGAAAAGGAGGAAAAAGTCCTTTATCATCGGGCAGTAAACGAACTTCAGCGCATTACTAAACCAAAAGGTCAAAGAGGGTTAAATATTAATAATATTAGAAAGCAAGCGGTGGAAACTTTGGAGAATTTATTTTTAAAAGAAAGAGGGAGAAAGCCGATGGTGGCGGTAGAGATAGTACAAATTTAAAATTTATAAAAAGTTTTCGAATACGCCTTTTCACCCCGCTTAGCGGGGTTCAAATCCGTATTCTTCAAACTTTTTACTATGGTAAATTTGCCTTCGAATTTAAAACAAATTTCTTTATTCCTAGAGCGTCTTCCGGGCATTGGTGAAAAAACGGCTAATCGCTTGGCTTTTTACTTACTTCGCTTACCGGAGGTGGATCTTAAAGAATTTGCTAAGGCAATAGCTGATTTAAAATCGAAAACAAAACTTTGTCGTCATTGTTATAACTTTACCGAGACTGAGGTCTGCAATATTTGTACCGATGATAGAAGAGATCAAAGTATTATTGCCGTTGTCGAGTCGGTTCTTGATTTATTAGCTTTTGAACAGGGCGGAATTTATAACGGTGTTTATCATGTTTTGCATGGTCGAATTGACCCGTTAAATAATATTGGCCCGGATGACATTTATCTCACTCAACTAATTGAAAGAATTAGAGAGTTAACGAATCCACCTAATTTTACTAAAGTTTCAGCGGGTAAGCGAATTAACGGTTTAAAGGAGATAATTCTGGCAACTAATCCGGACATGGAAGGTGAAGCAACGGCGATGTACATTAAAAATCAATTAAAAATTTTAAATTTCAGACTTAAAATTACCAGATTAGGATATGGTTTACCGATCGGCGCTAATCTCGAATACGCCGATTATATGACTTTAAAAAAATCAATTGAAAATAGAAATGGTTATTAACTGTAAACTAATTTTTTGATTTCGGAGGCGATTAGAGACGCGATGGATATTTCGCAGAGCTGAGGAAATTTCTGGATTGCCGTTAAGGTAATTGTGTTTGATGTGAATATTTTTTCAATCCGACTTTGGCTAAGAATGCGGGGAGCCTCTGGAGAAAAATCGTGATGAACAACACAGGCGATGACTCGTTTTGCTCCTTTTTTCAAACAAAAATCCGCTGCGTTTATAAGAGTCCTTCCCGAAGTAATAATATCATCAACTAAAATACAGGTTTTATTTTTCACATCACCGTAGAGAGCTAAAGCCCGTGATTGATGAATGTGATCAAGATCACGTTTTTTTTTGATGACAGCAATTCGACTATAATCATTCAACCGACCCTGTTTTCCCGTCACTTCAGAGAAAAACAAATTAAAAAAATTTCTTGCGCGTTCTAGTCCACCCTGATCTGGTGAGACGATAACAACATCTTCTTTACTTTTATTATTTTTTAAATAATATGTCACTTTTCTGCCTAAGATTGAAAGGGCGGAAAGATTCTTAAACGGAATAGAAAAAAATCTCTCGGAAGCGTCATAATGAAGATTAATAGTAAATACTTTATTGATTTCAATCACTTCTAAAAAACGATTTATCACATTCATAGAAACCGCTTCTCCTTGCCGGTGTTCACGGTTCTGACGAGCATAACCAAAATAAGGAATAAAAGCAATTATCTCTTTGGCCCCATTTCTTTTAAGCGCGTCGGCAAAGAAGAAAAGCTCCATTAAGTTCGTATCAGTTGGGTTAGAAGTTGGTTGGATGATAACGGCTGTGTCATTCTTGACTCTTTCCTGTATCGTTACTCTGACTTCGGAATTATCGAAACGGATAATTTCCGCCGGAGATAAAGATATATTAATAAGTTTAGAGATCTGTTTACCAAGTTTTGGGTTACCCGAACCCGTAAATAATTTAAACACTTTAAATCTTTAAATATTTTATTTCTGCTGCGATGAAATCTCAATTAATTTTCTTGCGGCCATCTCCTGAGTTTTTTTTATAGCTTCGTTGATTGCTTCGGCGATCCGATTTTCAATCACTCCGTCTACCTCGATTGAGACGATATTTTGATCTCCGCGTAAAACGACCTTAACGCCGTTTTTTTCAACCACAATCTCTTCTTTTTGCAAAGCTTGTTGCATTGCTTGAGCTTGTTGCTGCAGTTTTTGTAAATCGCCTAAACCACCTAAAGGGTTGAACATAATAATAATTCAAAATTAAAAAAGACTAAATGTTTTTGACTTTTTACTTGCACTTTTGAATTTTAACTTTTAACTTTTGAATAAGTTTCATTATAAAACTCAACTATGGCAATCTCAAGTGGAAGTGATTCAATGGGAGAAGTTCTGAGATTTTGATAGGCTTGGGTGAGTATTTTAATTAAAGTAATAATTTCTTTTTTTGTTAATTTTGTATCAGTGGCTTCATCTATTATTAGGCCGCTTTTTTTGAAAAGAATTGCCCTTAACTCTTCAATAATTTGTTCGATAAGAACTTTTATACTACCACCTGTTTGGGAAAATTCATCAATCCAACTAAGGGTTGTTTTAAGATCTTTTTTCTCCAAAATTTCTAAAAAGTCTCTTCGATAAAAACCTAAAAATTTTTGGCCGTCGGTGAAAGTTAATTTTCCCTGGATAACTAGTTCCTCTAAAATCTTAGCGGCATCGCGAAAAGAAAAGTCGCTGTGGGAAGCAATCAGGGGAAATAATTTTTCTTCAATTTTAATTTTTTCTCCCTCAATACAACGATTAAGCATTCTGATGATATCTTTTTGGTTGGCACGGCCGAAGTTGACTACTTGACAACGAGAAATTATCGTCTTGGGAAGTTTTTCCTTGTTGGTGGTAGCAAAAATAAAGATTACCGACTGAGGTGGTTCCTCCAGAGTTTTTAACAGGGCATTAAATGCTTCCGGTGTAATCATATGCGCCTCATCAATGATGAAAACACGGTAACGGCTAGTCATCGGCAGAAAATTTGATTCGTGGATTAATTTTCTTACATCGTCAATCCCCCGATTGGAGGCGGCATCCATTTCTAGAATATCAACCGAGGTAGAATGACTGATGCTGAGACAATTGTGGCAGCGGTTACATGGTTCAAAAGAGCGATTTTTCCTATTGGTAAATTTGTTATCCAGACAGTTGATCGCCTTAGAAAAAATCCTGGCGGCCGAAGTTTTACCGGTTCCCTTTTGACCGACAAATAGATAGGCGTGGGAAAGATTACCCGAATTTAAAATTTTTGAAATAATTTCACGAACCTTAGTATTGTCTATTTCTGAAACAGTCTTAGGACGGTATTTTAGGTAAAACACAATAATTAAAATTTAATATTTAAAATTCATTAAAAATTTTAAATTAAAAATTACTTAATGATATTCTCAATTCCGTGCTCGATTAAACTTTTAAGTATCTGGTCAACTCTTTTATTTCTTTCTGCTGCCAATAAAACTGCTTGAGGATAACAAATAAAAACTTCGCCAACAAGATTGTCTTTCTCTCGATCATAAGGAAAGGAAAGAATGGGTATTGCCAATTTTTCCTTTTTATATTTAAAGGCAATCGATTTCATTTTATTTCGTCCGACAAAAATTATATTTAATTGTTGACTAGAAGATACCCCCAATTTTTGCAGAAATTCTGAGGCAATTAAACCAATAAAGTGGCGATCAATTTTATATCTTCCGGGACAAACGATATTGACCATATCTTTTTGTTTTAGGTTTAGTACGCTCCTTTTCTTCTTCACGACGCACCAAGGACGGCTTTTTATAAAAAAGTTTATTTCTCACATCATTGATAATATCTTCATCAATGAAAGATCTAGTAAATTTTCTAAAAAGACTATCTTTTGACTCACCTTTTTTCTTTCTAACAAAAACCATTATTTTAAAACGCCTCCTTCCTGAATTGACAGATAATTAATCACAGAAGAATTTTATAATATTTTCTGTTACCTATTCTCTATTTCCAATTCTATTACACACTCTTAATTATTTCAATTATTTTTTTTAGCGAAAGTTTACTTGGTACGGCTTTGGGATTATGAGAAGATCCGTTGAGAAGCATCATCTTTGATGCGTGAAAAAACCAATCGGCCTTTGGGTCGATTAAAGATACTTTATTATAAATTTTGTCCAATCCCTTTCGACAATCGGGTCGCAGTTTTATTCTTACCCAACCTTTTTCGAGGTCTTTCCTAACTACTAAAGAGTAACCTAACTTTTGCGCCAAGCGGACTGCTTCTTCGTTTTTGGATTCTAAAGCTAGACTTTTACCCCAGCAACTAGTGAAGATAAACCCTCTTTTTATCTCTTTTTCCGCCATTATTTTTTTCTTAAATGTATAAAAAACGGCATCCAAAAGCTCAAAACTAAGATTGATTGTTTTTAGGTCGTCACCAATTCTATTTTTCAGTCCATTAATGATTTGTGGTAACGCTAAATCGTAAAAATCATCGCTTGGATTAGGTAAATTACATTCAAGGAAATTGTCAATAAAGGTAACTAGGTTAATCAATCTTTCTAAAGCATCAATATCTTTTTTATTTAAATGTTTCTTTTCTTTGAGAAAATCAAAAACGAGTTTGCTGGCTGATAGGTATTGGGCAGATTGATGATGATCAAATTTCCCCAGGCCGGTGTCAACGTAGATAATGTCAGAGTGAGAATCAGCTGGTTGGTTTTTATAGAGCTTGCCTGCCTCAACAAATTTTATCTCCGCCTTTAACCAGCCTGGTAGATACTTCTTAATCAACCAAATAGAAGTGATGGCATCAAAATCTATAGAAAGGTGGGTGACGACAATTTTCATTTATAAATCTCAAAACTCAAATGTTAAATGTAAAATCTACATCTTAAATCTCAAATCTTTTTAATCTAGATTTTTTATGTTTTTAAGTTTTACGATGTAGATTTGAAATCTGCGATTTAACATTTGAGATTACTTCTTTTAATTCCATCAACGACGTCTTATTTTCACCTCTTCTTTTATATTCTACTTTTTCTTTTGTCCGTATTGAAACAACTAGTCTTACTGAAATTCCAATCAAGTCAGCGTCGGCAAACTTTTCGCCAGCTGAGACTTCTTCCCTATCATCAAAAAGAACTTCGATATTTTTCTCTTTAAGAACTTGATAAACTTGATGAACTTTAGAACTAATGTTTTTATCTTTCATGTCTAATCCTATCAAGTGGACTTGGAAAGGGGCAACCGACTCTGGCCAGATAATACCATGATTGTCGTGATGCTTTTCAATAATAATTCCCATGATTCGTGAGGAACCGATACCGTAGCACCCCATATAGATCGGTTTTTCTTTGCCGTCTTGATCGACAAAGTGATAGTTGAAAGCTTCGGTAAACTTGGTGTATAAAGGAAAAATATTACCAACTTCAGAAGCTCTATACACCTGATATTTTTCTTTGGTTTTTGGATTCGAATCGCCCTCCTTAGCAACTTTAATATCATAAAATTTTTTAGGTTTGGGTAAGTCACGGCCAAAATTAACATTGATGCTATGATAATGTGTTTTATTAGCACCAGTTTCAAAATTATGTCGGTTTCCTACCGATTCATCAATAAAGACCTTGATATTTTTCGGGAGATTCAATAAACCGGCATAGCCGATTTCGGCGCCGGTGACTTTTTTAACAATTTCTGGGGAGGTTAATTTTAATGCTTTACAGCCAACAACTTTTCTTAGTTTGTTTTCGTTAATATCATATCCTCCTCGAACTGCAGCTACTACGACCTCTTTTTTATCCGTCTCATAAATAAGGGTTTTAGTAGTTTTTTCAACCGGGATTTTTAAGAATTTTGCCAATTCCTCAACGCCAATAATTCCTTTGCCTAAAACATCTTTTTTAGGCAGAATTTTTTCATCTTGATATTTAATTTCTGGAGCCTGGTTTGGAGCCACCTCTTTATTGTAATAAGTATTTGTTTTTTTGTCATAAAAAATTGTGTCTTCACCGGTTTCACAAATGGTCTGGAATTCATGAGAATAATCATCGGTAAATGATCCACCCGAGGCTAAGGTAATAACAGTATCCTTTCCGATTCCCAGTCTATTAAAAACCTGCATATAAACTTCCTTTGATTTTTCATAGTATTTTTTAAAATCTTCCTCGCTGGTATGAAAACTATAGAGGTCTTTCATTCTGAATTCACGCCCACGGAGTAATCCGGATTTAACTCTTGGTTCATTCCGGAATTTATTTTGGATTTGATAAAGGGCAAAGGGGAAATCTTTATAACTTAAAATAAATTTTTGCGCCAAAGGAGTAACCACTTCTTCGTGAGTTGGACTAAGAACATATTCAGTGTCATTTTTCGCTTTGGCAAAAATATTGGCCGGCGTGGTTTTCATCAAAACGTCAACGGTTTCAAAACGTCCGGTATGCTGCCAGTTGACTATTGGAGTTAAAGCCGGCATAAGAATCTCCTGGCCGATCGTATCCATTTCTTCTCTTATGATTTGTTCAATTTTATTGATGACTCTTAATCCTAAAGTCAGATAAGTATAAGTTCCCGCCATTACTTGATCGATGAAGCCGCCTTTAATAAGCAAAGTAGCGTTTATGGAATCGTATTGTTTAGAGTTTTTTTTCGTTTTACCAAAAAGTTTTGAGTAAAGCATAAAATACATTATAAATTATAAAGTTTATAAAGTCTACCTGCCTGTCGACAGATAGGTAAAGTTTATAAAGAAGTGGTATATCGAGATTTTTTTATTGTTATAAAGACCTAAAAAGGTAGTTTTGTAGACTATAGTCCATAGACAAATTTAATACAATGTTTTAAAACATTATAGTATGCCACCTTTGTCTAAATCGAGAGTAGAAAACTATGTTTTAGAGAAACTATTCGACTTATTTTTTGAGATTATTGGAAATAATGATGATAAGGAAGAGTTTGAAAAGATTATTTATGATGTGCTTTCACCAGTTGAAAGAATAATGATTGCAAAAAGAATCGCGATTATTTATCTTTCGACAAAAAATATTGAGTATTCAATAATCTGTGAAATTTTAAAAGTCTCACCAGCCACAGTTGCCAAATTTAAACTGATTACTGAAAATAGCGAAGGAATTAAGCAAGCTTTAAAAAGAATCATTAATAACGAAAAAATCGTTGATTTTTTCAGAGAAATAGTCCTTGAATTAAGACGGCCAGGAAAATATGGAGTAAATTGGAGTCAAGCCTGGAAGGATAAACTTAAATTTGAAAGAAAAAAAGAAACAGGGATTTGAGTTCAATCTCTACCACTACAATGTTTTAAAACATTTAAAGTTTATGTTTCAATAAGTGTGTTTAAAAACGATAAATTTTGTTTTTTAGACTATCCCATAAACTTTTAAGATCCTTCCGGTTTTTGACTCTTCTAAAAGTAAATAGCCAGAATAGATAAGTAACCTGTTGGGGTGTTTTCATTCCTTTGTGATTTGACAATTTGGTTTTCATCTGGGAATTTGATCCCTCAAGCGAGTTGTTAGTATTTGGAATGAATGGATAATCAATGTTAAAAGTTTAATAGCTCGTCTTGTATTTCCATGGGTATACCACCATTTCTTTTTGGTATTGACTCCTATTGTTTTTTCTTTAAGAAGATTGCCGTATTTTAAAATCCAATAATTAATTGAAGTTATCCAATAATATTTTTCTTCATGGGTTTTAATATCGGCGATTACTTTTGCAATTATTCGCAACTTTTAGGTTGAGAGTAACGGACTTCTTAAAGGCAGAAACCGTAGTAACTGTTTTTGAACATGGGAGAGGCATCTTTGATGAGGAGTAGGAGGTAAAAATATGTTTACAGCAGACACTATAGCTCCTTTCCAGTCAGAAACAACACCTGCCGGAAGACTATTTTTAATAATTAAACTTACTCTCTCAAAATCTTTTTCAATTGGTTCGTAAGATTCTGAAAGATGAAACGACCAGTAAAGATTAACTTTGTTGGTGACGTCACGATAAATCATAATGACTCCTTGACGACACAGCCATTTACCGTCAATTCCCAATACCCAAGATTTTGACTTAATATCAGAAGTATTTTTAGGTAGTAAAAATGATGAGTCTTCAGGAATTGGTCTATAATTGAAAAACGGTTTAAACTTTCGCCATAAAGAAATGCGGGAAATATATTCTTTTTCAAGAACGGCTTCTTTGTTAAGTTTGTTGACGATAAAATCTCGAAACTTAACAAGATCGGAGAAGTTAGTCTTTGATTTTTTCGGTTTACCGAAAGTACGATGACAACTTAGGCAAACAAACCTTCGTTTTCCATTAGCATCAAACCCTTTTCTTTTTGATAATCCGTAACACTCTGGACATCTTAGAGTTTTTTAAAAGAGGATATATTAATCATATTAAAAAGATGAAATATTAACTTTGGAGTATTATATCAATTTAAAGTAGTTAATTCAGACCCATTTTTTGAAACTTAAGCCTACAATGTTTTAAAACATTGTAGTAGTTGTCCATTAAAAATATTAGTCACTACATTTTTATATTAAAAGAAGTTATTATTTTGAAGGAACAAAAGAAATAGTAGCTTTAAAAGGTAAACCGCCCACTTTTGTTTTAGCAGTTATTTTTAAAGAACTGACTAATTCATCTTGCATTCCCCGAACACCTGGTGGCACGAATAGAGTTTATAAAATCTTTCTGGTGGAATAGTAGTGGTCTTAATAACACTTTTAAACATTGGTTCTTGAAATATGTTTACTCTATCTCCTGGAATAGATAATTTTACCGTTTCTACTTCAATTAGTCTTTCATCAACAACAACATTGCACCATCCTCTACCTCCACTTCTAAAAGCCAATACCGGAACTGGTCATTTATTTCTCTGTTTCTTAATATATTCATCTTCATCTCCAAAATGAACCATCTCAATAGCTGGAACAGCTGAAGTTTGTTGAGGAGAATCACCTTCGATAATTGTTAAAGAAAACGACCCATATCTCGGTTCATTAAGGATTTCATTAAATACTTTTTCCACTGCCATATTTTTGAATTATACTTCTTCTTCTTGTCAAGGCCGATAGTATTTTTTGAAGGGTATAATTTTGTAAGAGTATATAATACAATTTTTGTTGTCTTAATAGTCTAAATAGATATTTTTGTAGGTTATAAGCGATTGACAGGATAATTGTTTCATCGCGATTAATTCATCAATTAGGATTAAATTCATTCCGATGGCAAAAATCATTTTACAATAACATTATAAGAAACGAAAAATCGTTGAACAATATCAAAGAATATATTCAAAATAATCCTTTAAGATGGGATAAAGACGAAGAAAATCTAAACAATATTAAACGCGTTCAAGAACTCTTTTTAGTACAGCTTGAGGCGTAATATAAGAGGTATCGACGACAAGATCATAGTTTTTTACATTATTTAAAGTTTTTGGAGAAATTTTATGTATTTTTTTAATTTTAGCAAACCAGCTATTTTGTCTTTCCTCTACTCTTTTGCACGCATCTTTAAAACTAATTTTTTCTCTTTTCGCAAATCTTTTGTAGCGGATGTCGTCTTTACAGACTAAAAGAATTTTTAGAACATCGGGAAACTTGTTGGCCATTAGTCCTGACATCCATCCGTCGACGATAAGATTACCCGCATCGTGAAGCATATCGCGGACTTTATAATCAACCTCTTTAGTTAATTTTTCATTTTGCTCCTCAGCCCCTTCCAGGTTAAGTTTATGTTTTTTAACATAGTCTCTGAAGAGTTGACCGGTCATAAAAGCCGGCCATTTTAATTTTTTTTCGAGACGTCTCAAAAGAGTGGTTTTGCCAGTGCAGATTTTACCGGAGATAGTAATTTTGGTGTAATTCATTAGCAAAATGTAAAAATAAGCAAATAATTAAATTATTTTAATTATTTTTTATTTATGCCTAAAACCCAACTCATCCAATACTTTTCCCAATGTTTCCATTGGTCCCGAGGAATAGGTATCAATTACCAGATTAAAGTATCGTTGGTTCCAAAAGTCGTGTTGGCCATAGAGTTTTTGCCATTTCTTTATATTTTCTGCTTCTCTTTTTATAATTCGTAGTTTAGCCTCGTTGATGCTTATATTTTCCCTGTTAGCGACGCGGTCAATACGAATGTCTTCATGGCTACAGACTAAGAGAACTTTTAGAACATTTTTGATATTTTGGGCGACAAAGCCGGCTAACCAAGCTTCATAAATAAGATTTTCTTCGTTTTCGAGCATTTTTTTAGTCATGGCTTCAATCTCTCTTTCATGTTTATCAGACCTGGCGACCGCTCCTTGCGCATTTTCATTAATATGATGTTTACGGTCGAAGTCGCGTTGGATTTGACCGGCATTAACATATTTCCAACCAAGACTCTCTTTAAGATTCTGCGCCAGTGTCGTTGTCCCGCTAGCGATGCGGCCCGATATTGCGATTCGATTATATTTTAGAGTCATTTATTTATATATTTTGATTATATCATGAACGGATATTAGTACGGCTATGGCTAAAAGAATAAAAAAACCGATAAGATTTAATTCTTTTTCTAATTTTGGGTTGACCCTTCTTTTTGTAATCGCTTCGTAAACAACCATTATTAATTTTCCACCGTCTAGGGCAGGAAAAGGAAGCAGGTTGACTACGGCCAAGTTTAACGATAAGAGAGCCATTAGTTCCAAAACAGCGTTTTTCCCAAATTTTATGGCTTCACTGGTAAAATGAGCGATGCCAATTGGGCCGGCGACCTCAACCGTTGGTTTTTTAAAGGTTATAAATTGGTAAAGAGTTTTAGAAAGTTCGGTAATAATTGTTTTAGTTATATTAGAAGCTTCAATTAAACCATAAAATGGAGCTTGGTACCAGGTATATTTTTTTTCCTCAAACGAAGTAATAATGATTCCCAGCGAACCTTCATCTTTAGGCGGATTTTTCCGGGGAGTAACAATTATAGGAAAAACCTGATTGTTTCTTTGAATAGCAAGAGTAATTGATTGGCCGGCATATTTTTTAGTGAGGGAAATGAGAGCGTTAGTGGTAGTGAGAGACGTATTTTCTAATTTCAAAATAACATCTTTTTTTTTGAGGCCAACATAATATGCAGGAGAGTTTTGGACAACTTTATCAATGATGACTTTGTTAGTCGGAACCGGTACCCCGTTGATAAAAAGATAGGAAATTAAAACCCAGCCGAGTAAGAAATTGCCGATAATGCCAGCGACAATAACCACTGTTTTTTGAAGCGGTTTTTTAGAAACAAAGCTTCTATCTTTTATTTTTTTATTTAATTTTTCTTGATATTCCTCTCCGTAAAGTTTGACAAAGCCACCAAGTGGGATAAGGTTAAGGCTATAGAGTGTTTCACCAATTTTAATACCAAAAATTCTTGGTGGATAGCCAAAACCGAACTCTTCAACTAAAATACCATTTCTTTTGGCGGCGATGAAGTGGCCGAGTTCATGGACAAGAACGAGCGAAGTTAAGATAAGGATAAATATTATAATAGCCATAAATGTTATTAAAATTAGATTTCGGCGATTTCTTTCTCTTTATTTTCTTTTATTATTTCTACCTCTTTTGTATATTTTTGAGTAAGATTATCAATCTCTTTTTCGAGGCGAAATTTTTCATCCTCGGTTGTTTCTTTGGCTTCGAAGGAATTTTTTATTTTTTTTCTAACTTCATCGCGAAAATTTCTGATGCTAGTTTTCTTTTCTTCGACTTTTTGACTGATAAACTTAATTAATTTCTCTCTCTGTTCGGTTGAAAGGGCGGAAAGTCTAAGGACAATCCGATTGCCTTGAGTTTGCGGAGTAATGTTCAACGGTGATTTAAGAATGGCTTTTTCAACATCTTTGATGATTGAAGGATCGAAAGGAATAACTACCAGAATAGCCGGTCCTTCGGTCGTAATTGTTGCCAGTTCAAACAATTTTAGTTTCGATTGACCGCTATAAGCCTCAACAACAAGGTTTTCTACTAAAGCTGGGTTGGCGCGCCCGGTATGGATGGACTTAAGATCTTCTTTTAAAAAGGCGATAACTTTCTGGCAGTTGGTTTGAAATTGTGAAATCAAATCCATATTAATAAAATTGTTTTATTGTTAAATTGTTGCATTGTTTTATAAATAACAATGAATCAATGAAACAATCGAACAATCTAAATTTTCCAACGTATTATGCGATTAATCTTAATATTCTCTCCAAACTTTAAGATCGCTTCTTTGATTAAGTCTCTGACTTTTTTACTGGGATCGCGGATGTACTCTTGTTTAAGCAACTCTTTAGTAGTTTTAGCAGAAAGGGAGGCGACCTGCATTGCTAATTCTTGACCTAATGTGAGAAAGTCTTTATTAGCGGAGACAAAGTCGGTTTCACAATCGAGTTCTACTAAAGAAGCTATTTTTTTATTATGGTGAACATATGAAAAAATAGCTCCTTCTTTAGTTACGCGATTTTTTTTGTTAAATATTTTTTCCGCCCCCCATTTTTTCAAAAGTTTTTCCGCTTTAATCAAATTATTATTACTTTCTTCGAGTGCTTTTTTACAGAGGGCGATTGAGATACTGGTTTTTTTGCGAAGAGTTTTTAATTTTTTAATATCAACCATTTCTAATTAATTACAATTTTTAAATTATCAATTAAGAGGTCAAAAGGTTAACACGTTTAAAATTTGTTAACCTGTTGATTTTTTAATAAATAATTATTTGATTTATTTTGCTGAATACGCCTGGACAAGTTCTTTAATGATATATTCAATTGTTTCTAATGAATCATCGTTGGCCGGTATGGGAAAGTTGATCATTTTTGGATCAACATTAGTGTCAACGATGGCAATTATTGGCACTTTAGCGATAAGAGCTTCATCTACGGCGGTTTTTTCTTTTTTAATATCGATAACGAAGATGGCGTCAGGTAACTTTTCGATCGAAGCAATTCCACTATAGAACTTTTCCAGGCGGTTTAGCTGTTTTTGCAGTTTAACCTGTTCATGTTTAACGAATTTGCTCCATTCTCCTTTTATTTTATCTTCCCGCATTTTTTTTAATTTTTTGATATTCTTTAACAAAGTTTCAAAATTAGTCAAGAAGCCTGCCGGCCATTTAATAGTAATATAAGGTAAATTATTTTCTTGACATATTTTTGTCGTGATGGCGGCAGTATTTTTTTTGGTAGCAACAAACAAGATAGTTTTTTTGTTTTTAGAAAGCTCAACCATAAATTTTTTAGCTTCATCGAGTTGTAAAACGGTTTTAACTAAGTCAATAATAGAAACGCCATTTTCCATGGTATAGATGAATCTTCTTGCGTTGGGATGAATACGATTACTTTTATGTCCAAGATGAGCGTTTAGTTTAAAGAGTTTTTCAATTCTCTTATCAACTTTCGTGTAAGTCGAGTTTGATTTAGTCATAATTTTTACATTGTAGCAGGGGGGGTAATTTTTTGCAATGAATAAATACGGTTTTATAACTTCAATGAACGGAGAAAATGACGAAAGGAACCGTTAATATTCGGATGTTGAAGGGCCATCTCGACAACAGTTTTCATATACTCAAGTTTACTACCAGTATCATAATATTTACCGTTTTTAATAACCACAGCATAAAGAGGAATGCCTTCTTTTTTAAGGAGATTAATTGCATCTACAAGCCATATCTCTCCACCTTTTCCCGGTCTGGTTCTTTTAATGGCGTTAAAAATCTCAGGCGGAAGGATATATGCACCATGTGCAGCGATATTTGATGGTGCTTCATCCGACTCTGGTTTTTCAACGATTTGTTTTATTTTATAAAGATTGCCTTTTACTGGTTCGAGGTCAGCAATTCCATACCTTTTGAGATCATCTTTATTATCGATTCTAACTCCGGAAATAATAATTCCTTCATATTGACTATAAACTTCGATCATCTGTGCCAATCTTGGTGGAGTTGAATGAATAAATTCATCACCCCATAAAACAGCAAAAGGTTCTCCATCAATCACTGGTTCGGCTGTCAACACAGGAGTAGCATTACCGTAGGGTCCTTTTTGGCGGATGTAAATAAATTCAGCCATGTTGGAAATTTTTTCTATTTGTTTAAGAAGCTTGGTTTTTTTTCCGTTAACCAGATTTTGAACAAGGTCTTCATTTGGGCTGTCAAAATGATCTTCGATTGCTCGTTTGTTGGCACCGGTGATAATAATAATATTTTTAATACCTGAGGCGACCGCCTCCTCGACTACATATTGGATTACAGGCTTATCAACTATCGGAAGCATCTCTTTAGGCATGGCTTTGGTTTGCGGCAAAAACCTAGTACCAAAACCGGCGGCCGGGATAACAACCTTGGTAATTTTTTGCATAGAGTTATTCGAACTTAACCGATATCTTTTCCGTTAGCTCGAGAGAGCCGCTAGAGGCAACAATCTTAGCCGTGCCAGGAGTATCTGATATTAAATGAAATTCGGCCTTACCGGATTTATCAGTAGTAATTTCGGCTTCTTTTATCCGGCCAACAGTAGAGGTAATTGATACTGATTTATCAGAAACAGGATAATTGTTCTCGTTTCGCAAAAAGACAGTGATGGTTGCCTGTGATTGGCCATCGGCCTTAGCGTTTATAGGCCAGACTAAAACGATCGAATTATTAGCTGATGGAGTAAGTTCTTGAGAGGCTTTAATTAATTGACTTATCGGCTTGTTGAAAACAAGCATGGAGAAAAAAATAAAAAATGAAAAAAAGAAAAGAACCATTAGACTTACGAGCTTTTTATCCATACCGTATTAATAATAACAAGATGATAAAAGAAAGTCAAATAAGTCAAGGGCAGATTAGGACAGGTATTTCTTAGCCTTTAAAATCGAAAGAATTTTTTGGTGGATGATTTGGGGTGGGAGAATTTTGTCAGCCAGAGAACAGTCTACTTTTACCCAATGTCGATATTTTTTGACTAGTTCAAGATACATCTCTTCCGAGGCGATCCGATGGTGAATATTTTTTTCGGCAATATCTAGTTCCTCACCTCGCAGATAGGCGCGGTCGCCCTTTTTCTTGGTTAGATTGAGGCTAATTTTCCACGGGACGTGGAGGTAGATAACTAGATTTTCTTTGGGAATTTTGTGAATCGTGTATTCTAGTTCATAGAGCCATTCTAAGAATTCTTGCCTCTTTTTTTTATCTTTAAACTTAGCTCCTTGGTGAGCTAGATTAGAGGTGGCGTAGCGATTAGTAATGATTAGTCCACCTTTATTTAAGAAATCATCCATCTCTTTTTTTACCGAGGCACGATCTAAAGCAAAAGCGAGCGAAGCTAAATAAGGGGAAACTTGATCAAAAGCTCCAAATTCGCCCCTTAAGAAACGAGCCACTATTTTGCCATGGAATGAATTATAGTATTGTGGAAAGTCCATATAACGGATAGGCCGATTATGTTTTTTAAAATATTCCAAAAGGAGCCTGGATTGGGTAGTCTTTCCCGACCCATCGTTACCGTCGATGACGATCAGTTTACCCCTTCTTTTTTTAAGGAGATTTCTGTGCTTAAGAAAAACTTTAATATTATTGATGAATTTTTTGATTAAAGGTAAAACGGTATCGAGCTGATAATATTCAAGAAAAAGATTTTCCGAAGGATTACCGGCCACAATGGGTGAAATTTTATCCTGATAGCCGGTTTTGACCAAGACAAGAACGGGTTTGTTGGCGGCTAAGGCATAGACTATTTCGCTGCCGACTCCGAGCGAAGGCTTGGACGCTTCAGCGATAACAATATCAGCTTCATCGATGAGATGCCTTTCACGGACGTATATCTCTTCTGGAGTTAATTTTTTATCGTTTTCCAAGACGGACTTAATGGCAACTTGATCACCGGAAACTACATTAACATGATTCTTTTTAATATAGTCAAGAATTTTTTTATAGTAAGGAATCAGTTCGCCATTATGAGAAGTCGAAGCGGTAAAATAAACATTGAGCATAGAAAGATTATAACACAAAACAAAAAATAGAAAAATAGAATTGTTTGCTAATAAAGATCCTATCTTGACCACCCGTTCCCGACCGCTTCGGTCGGGAAAAGGTTGGAGAGATTAATGACGCGATTGTTTTCTCTTAATTGATTAAAAGGGATATTACAATGTTTTAAAACATTGTAATAATTGGTTAAATCTGACTTTTTTGAAGTTTGGTTAATTTGAGATTATTAATATCAGCGAACATGGAAAGATTACCTGAGTGGAGAGCGAGATGTTCAAGAGTCATAATTAAGAACTGTTTGATATTATATTTTCCCCACCATTCAATTAAAGCTTCATCTTTAACGGAAGAAGCAGTAGTTAAAAATTCTCGAGAAAAAATCTGATAAAGTTTTAATAAATTATCATAAGATAGTTCATCTAAATCAGCCGAAGAAGGAACTTTTTTATATTGATTCGGATTAACAATGCGACAACGAAAGATTAAATTATTAACTTCATGTCTTAGATCTTCAATAGGACTATTGCCTTTTTTGCCAATACGGGTTTTTAGATGATCTTTTAACTGTTGATAGGCAGTGTGATTGTCATCGACAAGATGAGAAAGTCTTGAAACAACTAAATACTTTATTACATTTGGGAATGATTTAATGTTTAAAGACTTAGGTTCTCTAGTAAGCCAAAAAGAAACATTATTAGTTGGTTCAGATGGAAGAAGAGGTTTTCCTGTATCCCAGTAATTTAATTCTGCAGGCCGATCAAGTCCGTAAAGATCAAGGAATTTAATTAACCGGCCAGTAGTAAAAACTTGATGTAAGTCTGTTTCTATAAGAAGATCTTTCCCGGATATTTTACTTTTTTTACCAAATAGTTTATATCTTGATTTCAAGTTTTCATTATTTAAAAAAAAGTTAACAAAAAATGAAAGGAATTTGTCATGTAAATCCAACATTGTTTTAGGCGTTAAGTATTGAGAATCTTCTTCTATAAGAAAGTCTTCGCGAGGCGCGACTGCTTGGCAACGATGAATAATATCAATTAAGCCATTTTTTAACTGATCAAAAGGAGAGGTATTTTCACGGTTATTTACTAAACCATAAAATAAATAAGGAGGGATTGATTGAAAAAGAAAACGATTAATAATTTGATGCTGATTAATTCTGGTAGCAATAAACCGCGCTTCTTGATTTTGAAATCTACTTGGTTCAAATTGGGGAGGGTGGTAGTCAAGCCAAGCCTTAAGTCGATGAGGAGTCGATGTTGGGCTTGGATTTTCAGATAGAGCTATAATATATGGATATTATAGCAAATTTTTATTGATTTTGTAGAATATTAAAGAGAGATGGTTTCGCCTTCTTTAATCTGTTTTTGAAGAATAATTTTGGCTAATGTGTCTTCGATTTGAGTTCTAATAGTTCGCTCTAAGTTTCGAGCGCCGAAACGGGGGTCATAGGTTTTTACAACCAGTTGATTAATTAACTGATCACTAACTTCAAGATTGACTTTGTATAAGGAAAAGATATCCTTTTTAATTTTATCCAGCATGGTTTTAGCAATAGTAACGAGAGCTTGTTGACTCAATGGTTTATAGACGATGACACCGTCAAAACGGTTTAGGAATTCGGGTGTAAAAATTCTTTTATTTATTAAATAATCAATCAAATTGCTCGACGCCGTGTTTTCCACTTCGCTGGGCGTGTTCCTTCGGCGTCCGTCGGGCTGCGCACCTCCCAAGTCGTTCAAAACAGGCATCTTCACAGCTTGTGTATTTAGTGAATAAAGCATTTGTCCGCCAGCGTTTGAGGTGGCAATAACCACCAAGTTTTTTGCGTCGACTCTTTTACCAAAGCCGTCGACGAAATAACCCTCATCAGTCAAGGTTAAAAAAATATTAATTAGATTGCGATCGGCTTTTTCAATTTCGTCAAGTAGTAGCACACCATATGGTTTTTCTCTGATAGCGGAAGTGAGTAGGCCAGGTTTTCCGCTATCAAGAGATCCGATCAGATTATGGATATCTTCTTTGGTTTGATAAAGAGACATATCAAATCGAATAAGATACTCTTGTGAACCAAAAAACAGTTGAGCGATGGTTTTTGCCGTCTCCGTCTTACCAACACCCGTTGGTCCAAGGAATAAAAAGCTGGCTAAAGGTTTTTTTCTTTTGCCAATCAACAAAAACGAGCGGCGTATAGCCGATGACAGTTGATCGATTGCCTCTTTTTGTTGGACTATCCGCGAGGATAAAAGTGACTCGAGATTAACTAATTTCTCTTTGAGTTGATCGGTAAGACGAGTAGGAATATGAGTTTTTTCTGTAAGGATTTTGTCGACTAGTTCAGGATTAACTTGCGGCAGTTTTTTTTCTTTGCAGTAGACGCAGATGGAATCCAAAAGGACAATCGCCTTTTCAGGAAATGGAATATAGGTGATAAAGAAATCGCTTTTGTCGATCAGATTTTTGACTGTTTCGTATGGAATGGTTACTTGATACCTTCTTTCATACTCGATCGCTTTATTAAGCAAGATTTCTTCGGCCTCGTCCTTTTTAATCTCATAAACATCAACTTTTTCAAATAAATGGCTAATTTTTTGATTTTGGAAAATAAATTCTTGATAAAGAAAAGGTTGGGTGATACCAATAATCTGCAGTCGATCAGTCTTAGCATATTTTTCAATAGGGAGGGTTAGGTCGATCCGATTGCCTTGGCTAGAAACATACTTATCGAAATTTTCAATCAGCAAAATAACATTTTTAGCCTGAGCTGCTTCTTCCAGCAGGTTTTCCAAAAGACTCTCTCTTTGTTCTTGATCGGTCGATTGATCCAAGATTTTTTCCAAATTTATCTTCAAGACTCTTTTATATGCCAGCAGATTGTTAACTTTTCCTTCATAGATTTTTTTTGCCAGACTGTCAACGATAGTATGTTTACCCACTCCTTCATCGCCAACAATGATTACGTTTTTTTCTTCTGACTTTGATAGAATTCTTTCAATCTGGTTAATTTCCTTTTCCCGATCAAAGGCTGATTTGATCAAAGCTTGATAACTGGTTGAAGTAAGATCTTCTACAAATCGATCAAGAAACGGAGTGTATCCGACAGCCCAGTCGCGGGCCAATGGTGGGTAGGTAAAAAGATTAGACAATTTCCACCATTTTCGACCAAAGTGAAGAGTGATATAATAATGATCAAACCATTTATTGACTTGCTCATAGTTTACTTGATTCATAAGGTGGGTGGCGGTAAAATTCTTTCTCAAAAGCTCTTCTTTTTCTGAATCGGTTTTTTCTAAGTAGTATTTTAGATAAAGCAGTGGAGTTAGAATGATAAAGATTAAGAAAATGAACGGCAAAAAAACGACGGAAAAAAATAAGATTAAAAAATAAAAGAGAATAACTGACAAACGCATAAAAAAACCAATCATTCGAGATATAAAATTAAACGCAAGTCTTTCAAACCATTCTTGGAAGCTAAAACCTCGGGTGGTTTTGCTGATGACTAAATTCTTCCAGGGAGAGAATAGAGTCTTGGATAAAGACAATAGTGAAAAAAAGTAAGGAAAAAAAATAAACAGGTTGACAACCGCCTCGAGGAAGTTACCGATAGATTCTTTTAAAAAATGAAAGAAATTTTTCTTCATAAAATTAGTATAACAGATTCAATTTTTAACTCTTAATTATTATTATTAATTTAGGGCTTGACATTTCTGAAAAATATTTATAATTTAAGTGTTTATATCTTATTATGAAAAAGGATAAAGAGGATAAACCTCCGAGTGATCGAAAAAAATATTTGCTTCCCAGGACGGCCGCCATTATTTTTAGTGAAGTAAAACGTGACTTTTTTCCAACTGAGGTCCAATACTTAACTGAAAAAGACGCATATCGTGATGCTAAAATTATTAGTGAGTATCTCGAGAAAATGAGGATTAAAACTTATCTTCTGGCCGGTAATGAGAAGTTGGCGGCTAAACTACGACGAGCTAAGCCGCAATTGGCTTTAAATCTAGTTGGATCGGTTAAAGGGCAAGAATATCTAGCCTCAACCATCCCGGCCTTGCTAGAACTTTTAGGCATTCCTTATACCGGTGCTGGCATACTGGGCGAAGCATTATCATATAATAAATTTTTAGTGAGGAAACTATTGCAGCAGAATGGTGTTCCTGTTCCCAATCATCAGCTTTTTAACACCTACTCGGATCCGATCGACCCAACATTGCGTTTCCCCCTTATCTCCAAACTTAATGAGATTCACGGAGCGGTAGAAATAACCCGAAACGCCGTGTCTGAAACAGAAAAACATCTTCGTGAACGGTTAAAATTTCTTATTAAAACCTATAATCAACCAATTTTAGTCGAAGAGTTTATTGTAGGTAGGGAGATTACTGCCATCCTACTTGAAGGATTAAATAAAAAAGTTTATCTGGCGGAAAAAATCTTTCATAAAGTAAATGAAAAATATATCTTCGTCACTTTTGAGGATCAATGGTTAAAAGTCAAAGGTGGCGGTTTTAACTATCAAAAATACCAAGACTCTATATTAAAAGAATATGTGAAAAAAGCGTTTGAGATTAATGAAATGTTTGATTATGGAAAGTTTGATATTAGACTTGATCCTTCTGGCCGCTATTTTTTTGTCGATGCTAACAGCAATCCTGCTTTTGGTCCTAAGGAGCTAGAGTGTGCCATCGCCAGCATTCTTGATTTATATGGGATTTCCTTTATTGAGATTTTAAAACGGCTACTGATGAATACCCTCCGTGATGCCCAGGGGAAAAAGCTTTTGCCGATAACTAATAACGGCGTTCATGAAAGTTAAATTTAAAAAATGAAAACAATTGCTTTTTTATATAACGTTCGTCATCACTACCCAGATCCTAAAGATTTACGAAACCAGTTGGAGGCGGATTTTGATGATCCGATTACCAACAAACATCAAATAAAACATCTGCGAAACTGCGGCTATCGAGTTATTCCGATCGAAGCCAATGAAAAAGCCTATTATAAACTTTATCGTTTAAAAGACGAGATCGATCTAGTTTTTAATATTGCTGAAGGTTTACACGGCTTGGATCGAGAGTCTCATCTGCCAGCGATATTAGAGATGCTGCAAATTCCTTATACGGGCGGTGGACCGTTAACCGAAGGTTTGATTCTCAATAAAGTAAGAACAAAAGAAATATTATTACTTAATCATATTCCCACCCCGCCCTACCAGCTTTTAAAAACAGAAAGTGAATCGGTTGGAATAAAACTGGACTTCCCCTTAATCGTCAAGCCATTGGCCCAGGGTTCATCGGCTGGAATCACCAACAAAAGCGTTGTCTATCATAAAAAAGAGTTAAGAAACCAGACAAAAAAAATTATCAGTATTTTCAAACAGCCAGCCTTAGTCGAACCCTTTTTAACAGGAAGAGAATTTTCTATCGCTATGTTGGGAAATCCACCGATGGTTTTACCAATAATTGAGTCAGATCATTCAATCTTGCCTAAAAAATACCTCCCTTTGGATTCTTTAGAGGTCAAATGGTATTTTGAAGAAAAAACAGAAGGATGTGATTACTTAACCTGTCCAGCAGAACTAAACGGAAAACTTAAATCGAAGTTAAAAGAAATGAGTTTACATATTTGGGAGGCTTTGGATATACAAGACTGGTGTCGAATTGATATTCGTTGTGATGAGAAAGAGAATCCTTATGTTCTTGAAGTTAACTCTCCGCCTGGGATTTTACCGCCAGAGATTTCATCCACCTCTTATTTTCCTCTCGCTTGCCGGAAAATAGGAATAGATTATAAAGAGATGTTAAAGTCAGTCGTCGCGGCCGCTTGGAAGAGATATCATCATAAATAAAATCTCACAGTTACCATCTAAATTAACAATTAATAAATACTCGTATTTTTTATTTTAATTTGGACCATCTCATTTGGATATATGCGTTTAATAATCTTGAGTTTATTAATATATTTATAATATTCTGTTTGGAGAGATGTTTTCTTATGAGAAATTAGTTTGATTAAATAATTTGGGAGATTTTTAACTTTAATTTTTCCTTTGATAACATCTTCCTGAACAAGTCGCAAGCAGACATATAATTTAATCTCTGAAGTTGATAAACTTTCATCAGCAATAGAAGCGAACCAGTTTTTCTTTTTTATTTTTTTATCAAGTTTTGGCTCAACTTCTTCAGCGAATTTTTTTACATAATTTATGCCTTTTAAAAGAAGAGTTCGTGAAATAATATCATGAAAAATTTTATTTAAAAAATCTTTATAATTATCTTTACAAATATCTCCGTAAATATTAGAAACACCTCCATAAGGCATAATTTTTCCATTGTAGGTTACTGTGACATTAAGTCCTTTAAGTAAAGCACCAGTTGACATTGGACCCAAGTAAGTTCTTCCTAATCTAATATCATCATTAAAATCGGAATAACTGTTAAAGTAATCATCAAACTCGATAATCTTATGGGCTGATAGATTGGTAGCTCGACCGACAAAATACATGCTTTTATAAAAAACAGTTATTTCATTTAAACCCTTACTTGAGTTATCAAAGATAATATTCCTAATGTAATTTTTAAGCGGACTAAGTCGTGCTCCTAATAATTTAGCCAGTTTACTTACGGTATCATCATTTATTAAGAGAGATCTAAAGTAAATTTTTATATCAGGATAACTTCTTTGTTTATCGGGTAACATCGAGTCAGATCTGATAATTCTTACCAAATGAGCAATAGATTTAGGGCTAATTATTTTTTGATGGTATCTATCTACGCTAATTCTCAAGCTAAAACTAAATTTTTTTTGTTTAGCTTTTTTAAAAAAGATGGCTTTTTGAATTTTTGTTAGACATCGTTTAATTTGATGAATATTTGAGGTCCAGTATCCTCCTGTTATTAACTCAAAATAATTGAATCGAGCTTCTTTTATTAATTTTAAGATAGTTGGTAATTCTAACATTGGTTCTCCCCCACCGGAAACAACGAGATAACTTAATTGAGCATCGTAGCTCATTTTTATAAAGTTGTTAATTGCTTTTTCTGAAAGAATCATATTTTGATTTATAAATCGGGGTTTTGGAGAAGCAAACATACAATGAGCGCAGCCAACAGGGCAATACTTTGTAGGCCAAATATAGGCAACTGATAAGGGATAAAAATGATCAGGTTTTAAAGACAGATCTTTTGAAATTTTTAATAAAAGCTTCTCGGAGTTCTGAAATATATCCATAATAACTTATTTAATACTAACTCGTGATCACTGAGGGATTTGTTCAACTCACAGTTGACGAAACTTGATTGAGTCTTACTGCGAGTTAATCCCACTTAGTCCTTGAGCTTGTTGAAAGACGTAGTGGGAAGCCCTATAGTGACTGCTGGTGGATTTGAACCACCAACCCCTTCGATGTAAACGAAGTGCTCTACCGTTGAGCTAAGCAGTCGCTTTTCTTACCGAAAAGAGCTTCTAATGTGGGTGTGGATGGAATCGAACCATCGGTCTGTTCTTTATCAGAGAACTGTTTTACCATTAAACTACACACCCTTATTTGAATTTTTAGTCAATTTAATATTTAAGATTATAACATACAATTTTATTAGTATTTATATCCTCTGTTTAGAATCCTACCTGAGTTCAACCATTAAGTGCAACGGTTTAGGGTAAAATACCGTTGTATGAATACATCAAGCTACAGACAGCTAAACGAACATAAT
>PEUF01000027.1:26093-27058 GCA_002780795.1 Candidatus Roizmanbacteria bacterium CG02_land_8_20_14_3_00_36_15
TAGAGGTCTATCTAAATGAAGGCAGGTCTCAGTACGAGATTGCCCAGTTATTAAAAGTTCACAGATCAACCATAAGCCGTGAGATAAAGGCGAGAGGAGGAATACTTCGAAGATATACGGCGGATTTTGCACAGAGTGATTATGAAGCCAGTAAAAGGAAATGTGGAATAAGAAGTAAAATGGATTCACCTACAATTGGAACATTTGTTATTGGCAAAATTAAACAAGGCTGGTCGCCGGAAACAATCTCCGGTCGACTTAAGAAAGAAATTGAAGATGGAACAAGGCCTGAAGAAGATTATGTTAATTACGAATCAATCTATCAGTTTATCTATGACTCTGATTACGGGAAACAAGAAAAACTTTGGAATTATTTGAAACAAGGGAAAAGACGAAGAACAAAAAGAAATGGACGAAAATCTAAGCACGAAATCATTCTAAATCGAGTATCGATTGAGAATCGTCCAAAGGAAGTTGGAACCAGAAAGACAGTTGGTCACTGGGAGGGAGACGCTATCATTTACAAATATAAGAAGGCCATCCAGTCAATAGTTGAGAGAAAATTAAAATATACTATTTTAACTAAACTTATGAGAAAAACAGCTAAAGAGTCAACGAGCGCATTTGTTAACGGTTTGAAAGAATATTATGTCAAATCGTTAACCGTTGATAACGGTACAGAAAACAGAAATCATGAAGAAATTAAAAACAAACTTAATGCTCCGGTTTTCTTTTGTCATCCATATTCCTCATGGGAAAAAGGAACAAATGAAAACACTAATGGATTAGTTCGCAGATATTTACCTCGTGGCTCTAGTCTTGAAAACGTTACTCAAAATGACCTTGATGACATAGTTTGGGAGTTAAACAACAGGCCTAGAAAAGCATTACAGTACGCTACTCCTCAGGAGATGTTAGAATTAGAATACTCTAAATTACCATTACAAGTTACTGTTGCACTTAAT
>PEUF01000027.1:27089-51381 GCA_002780795.1 Candidatus Roizmanbacteria bacterium CG02_land_8_20_14_3_00_36_15
CAAAAACAAAATAAAGAGGAGGGCGCACCGACGGAAGGAGAGACATTAAAAGAAGAATGGGATTCTTTAACAAAGTTATTCAATAAATTAGAAATAAAAAAAATAATATTAAGTGGGGCATATTATGATGAAGGTGGTAAAGATATTGATGGTTGTATAAATTTTGCGTTAAGTATGTTTACCAAACTTGGTTTCAAAGCATTTGTTTCTAATGTAGTTTCTCCCCATCCAGATAGATAAATATAATCTCTAATCTTATATAGTCTAGCGCGTCTAAGGTTAACAGGTTCGTGCCTAGACACCCTTAGAGTGTCCAAATCCAAATAAAAATAGCAATTAAGATGATCAATGTTTCCGTAATAACTAAAAATTTGTTTTTGAGATAATACCTTATAAATTCACGATATTTTTTTATGTTTTTTTTATTAGGAAATATTGGAACATTCCCCTTTTCGGGTTTAAGGGGAAACAAACTATATTGTTTTTTTGAAAACGGATAAAAAATCCTTATCCCAGCGGACCGACCACTAAACCAGTCTAAAAACAAATGAAAAAAGACCCCTATCCCAAAAGCGATAATAAAAATAACTATCAATAAATTCTTGATAGAAAAACCAATAAAACCCATTATAAAAATAAGTAAACTCCAAAATATTGGCGTGTGAAAAACTGTCTTATGATGATCTTTTATCTGCAGTCCAAACAACCCATCAATATCTGGAGCAAGCGAACCGGCCAGCGTCAATGTTGTAATTAACAACTTATCAGTCTGTAGCAAATTATAGTTGTCTATAAAAACCTCTGAAAGTATATATCCAGTAGCAATATGAGTTGGTAACAACATGAAATTAGTATATCAGAAGCCCATACTAACTTCGTCACTCTCAGAGTGTCTGAAGCTAAATCTGAAACCACCGCAGAACTCGCCTTAGATATTTTTCGTAATCTTTCCCAAACTTTTTCTTGAAAGTCTGTTCTTCGTAGAGATAGAGTTTTTAATCCTTACTCCGTTCGGAAAGAAACTCTAATGCAGGGCCAGGATGATTCGAACATCCACCGTTCGTTTTGGAGACGAACATGCTACCATTAACACCATGGCCCCTAATTATTTTTGATCTTTGATTTTTAATTTTCGATTTTTTATGGTGCTCCCAGGCTGAATTGAACCCTGAATTCAAGCGAAGCGCGTAGTTCAGGGTAAACTGCCATCTTCTTGTGCGCTCACCCAGAATTGAACTGGGATCAATGGTTCCGCAAACCATTACTCTATCCGTTAAGCTATGAGCGCTCTATCCGCCTGCCCCGTAGACGCGCTCTTGCGAGGCGAGGATGTAAACCTTGCAAGCAAGTAAGCGTTCTTCGGGGTTAAGCTATAAGGGCTTGAGATAATTTTACCATACCCTAAGTTGAGCCACAAACAATTTTTTATATTGTTGTGGCAATCCTAAGCTTACCATTTGTAGCGTATAATCCATTGACTTAGTTTAAAAACTGTGAATAATCTATTTTATGAAATTATTATTTCCAAAATCTTTCCTAAGAACATCAAACAGTTTTTTCTCAAATGTATCGGCTGCCTATTTTATGACTTCAGTACTTGCGCCTGGTTCGAACTTAAAAACAGATGAACAATTTTTAGTTATCAGTTATAATTTAATATTCGCTGTTATTTATTTTGTTTTGGCAATTAACACTGACCGGTATTTAAATATATGATCCAGTTTGATTTTCTTAAAGCCAATATTGCTTTTCAAATAGTTGGAGGCATGATCGCAATCATCTTCCTCTTAATGTATATCGCCTTCTATAAAAAACCTCAAGAAAAAAAGCGCTAGTTTAAACCACTCGGTACTTTCCGGTAATTAGAAGATTAATGAAGTGATTCATCTGCGAGAAGTTTTGTTTAACGATTTTTTCTGCTTTTTTCCTATCGGCCAGATTAATTTTTTCAATTCCAATAGAAACGAGCGCTGGCTGGTCAACTGGTTGGCCGATCTGGGAAACCAGCCAAACCGTTGTTTTCTTTCCGGTCTTTCTATAAATTTCATCAGCTAGTTTGAAAGACAGTAAATTATATATTTTACCAACGTGAGAAACGCAGTTCTTGCCGGCGGCCGCTTCACTCCCTGCTACTCGGTTCAAAGGAATTAACCCATTAGCTCGATTACCCCGACCGACCTGGCCCGAGTCACCCGAATCGGCGCAGGTGCCGGTAACACATAGATAACAACCGTCAACTCCGGCTCCTCTTCGATCTAAAGTATTGAGGACAATCTTCAGGCTGACCTGGAAGTTTTTGGCAATAAATTTATTGATCTCTTCCTCTACTTTTGCTTTCTTGCTAAAATAATCGTCTTCGTTTTTGATAAACCGGTCAACAAAGGCAATCGCAATCGTTAAATAATATTTTTTTCCTTCTCGCCTACCCATAATCTTAATGTCTTCCCCTACTTCAGGATGGCGTTTTTTCAGAGCCAGTGAGTTCAAAAACTGTTCAACTTTTAACACGATTGTTTCCAAAGTCGTCAGGGGCGCGTAACCAACCAGAGCGCTGGTGTCATTGGAGGGTAAAATCTTGGCTTTTCTTTTGAAAATATCTTGAAGCGAGGATGATCCTGGTTTAATCTCGTTATAAACGATAAAATTTTTCCGGTTCAAAAATCTGAGTTTCGATTTTAGGAATTTATAGATTTCACCTTTTATAACTTTATTCAGATTAATTTTCTTCTTGCCTACTTTATAAGTGGCCCTATCGCCGATATAAAACTTCATAGGCGATATGATCTTCCCGCCACCAAACTTGTACTCGGCTGAACCGGCGGCCAACAAGGCTTTGTCGATATTAAAATGGGGAATCGTTCCAAATTTTTTTTTATAGATCTGGGAAAGACGGATAGAAAGATAGTCAACAATCAGGTCACAGATGGTATCGGGATGACCCAAGCCTTTTCTCTCAACAATCTCCACCTGATCTTCCATTTCTTTCAATCGGTTGATATGAAGATTCAATTTCATTGGGGTAAGTATATATTATTCGCTTGATAGTTTCAATTAATTTTTAAAAAATTCGCATAAAGGGAAGAAAGCGAAGATGTCTTTTTGAGACAATCGCCTGGGGGTACCCCCTTTAGGAGGTGAGGCGGTCGAAAAAATGACATCGAGCTTTCTTCTTAATATTTACCACGACCCACCACCCCCTCCTCCACCACCTCCCCCTGAAAACCCGCCACCAAAACCTGAAGAAAAACCCGATGAACTTCGAGTCGGTGTTGTCGCCATTTTAAAACTTTTCATTGAAGAATTTAGGCTGTTGACAAAAACATAACTATTTAAGATCCCAGGCGAAGCACCTTGATACCAATCCGGCTGCCCAATATTTAAATCTTGAAACCGTTTAGCCCAAACTTTTTCTACTCCAAAAGCAATCGCATAGGGCAATAATTTTTCAAACATCATTTGTTTATCTGCTTGAAATTGCAGTTGTCTTTCCTGTGAAACTAAAAAGTTTTTTAATGATTTTGACACGTTAAAAGCATTAACACCCGCAACTGTTTTTCTTGGCATCACCCGGCCAAAAACAAAAGCAACAAGAGCCAAAAAGAAATTGCCTGTAAACAAAGCGGTTCCTGCAAGAACATAATATTTCGTTCGTATAGTTTGCGGATTTTTCGGGAAAAGTCCTACTCTAACAATATCTTCGTATAGACCTGATTTGACTGCCTCTATACCGTTATAAAGATGTTTATCTTTTAATCTGATTTCTTTAAGTAGATTCTTAGATTTCAATTTATCCATTTCATTCTGGACACTACTTTTTACATCGATATCTTTCTTCTGTGGGTAAGAAAAACTAAATGAATAACTTTTGCTAAAAGTAGTAGAAAAGATGCTAATAAAACTTGAAAATAAATTACCGGCATTGACAAAAATCGCCGCTAATAATATCTTTTCATAATCCAACAATGTTAGATCATCAAAAAAGTCTTTTTTTCTTATGAAATAAAAGTCGCCTTTTTTTCTTTCTTCTATCTTCAAATAACCTCTTCTTGCTAGGTCAACAATTGTTGCAGAGACATCTTTAAGGTCTGCTGTCTCATCACCTAAAGTACCTACTTCACCCGGGGTTAAAAATCTATTACCTTTTTCGCCCAAAGGGCGATCGCCTTTTAGGCGAGGTGGATCAAACCAAGCGGTTACTTCTCTAACGAAGACTTGCCCTTCCGAAGCTTTAGCGAAGGAGGGATCACGTCCGTATCTAACCCAACGATAGATAATATAAAAAGGTAGAACAACGTACCAAATAAGAGCTAACAAACTAAGTAACCAAGTAACTAATCTACCAATGAAAGTATTCCAAAAGCTGACAAATTCTTTTGGTTCAAAGACGGCAACAATATTTTTCGGAAAACCCACAACGATCGTCATCCCCTCCTTAGGCCCAAGTTGTTTTAAAGATTTTATAACAATCTTGTGACGATCGGCTCCAAGATTGTCAAAGTAGCATTGAGATTGGCTTATGCCATATGCTCCGGTGTAACAAGCTATCTTCATATCTTTTTGCTGAACTTCTACCGGTAACTCCACCGAAGCGGTGGACATGGCGATCGGTACTTCCCATTCATTTCCGGTTACGTTCCAATAGAGCTCGTCATGATCGGAAAAATAGGTCAGAGCACCAGAGATTGTATAACCAATAATGTAAGTATGGATTTCAGTAATTGTCCTATTTGGATCTCCTATTTTTAATTGAATGTTGTTATTAACCGTTGACTGGGAATATTGGTAAAACAGATTATTTTCGTCAGTAACGGAAAAGTTAGAAAAATCTAGTTTAAACTTTTTTCCTTCAATATTTGTTTTTATATAAGGAATGTTCCGGTAAATCCCGTGTCTGTAAAGATAACCAAAATCATAAGTTATTATCTCTCTGACATTAATCGTTCCATCTTTGTTAATTTTTATGTCACTATTGAAACTTCTAATCTCTTCCGCGTTCACGGAAAATCCCAACAGCAAAAAACCAACGGTTATCAACAAAAAAATAAAAATCTTTTTCATTAATAATATAGTATCATATTAAAAAGAATGGGTTATTTATTGTGGGTGTCGAGAGAAAGGGATCCCGACGGCGCGCAGTCGAGGGGCATTGTTCGAAGCGAGCACCAGCGGGCTTGCCCACCGAAGCTTTAGCGAAGGTGGGAATGAATTCGAGACAGGCCCCACAAATAAAAAAATTTTGCTATTAAGTTTTAAATATTTTATGAACTTCTACAAAGTTTCTTGGGAAGAGTTAGAAGAAGACTGTCTTCAGTTGGCAAAAAAACTCAAGGGCTATAAGTTTGACCGGATTCTCTGTATCTCACGCGGAGGCCTGGTCTGGGCCAGAATGTTTTCCGACCTCTTAGATAACCTACCCATCTCCCATTTGACGATTATCTCTTACAAAACAATTCATCAACAAGAGGATGTAAAAATAACCGAACTACCAACTAAAGATTTCAAAAATGAAACTCTTTTGGTCGTTGATGAGATCGCCGACCATGGTGCAACCTTCCAAAAAGTCCGTGATTATCTCAAAACCTTAAAAATAAAAAAATACTATACTTTAGCCCCAATAATCAGATCCTTCACTCAACCCCGTCCGGATTTCTATCTAAAAATCATTGATGAATGGATTATCTACCCGTATGAAATTAAAGAAACGTATGAGGCCTTTTTAAAAATCTATAGAACCAAAGAAAAAGCCAAAAAAATGCTTTTAAAATACTCTTTTAGAAAAGAATTATTACAAAACATCTCTTGACTTTTTATTAAACTATTCTTATTATAAAATTATGTCAAATTCTCCATCAGAACAAGAAAAAACTTATGGCCAAAATTTAGGAGGTAGGTTGTTGAGAGCTGGTGATTTGGGTCGTGACTATGTATTTCCTTTTGCCATCTCACTTAATCGACCAGGCTTATATTGGCAAGATTTAATAAGCTCTTTTACAAAACCTGGCTCAGGTCTAGGTGGTCGATTGGAAGCTGTCGGAACTATTCTAAAAGCACATGAAAAAATGTTAAAAAGATTTGCAAAAAAAGACTCATCACAAGTTGCCGCATTTATCCGAGAAGGCCAAAATCAATTACTAACAGCCTTAAAGGCTTCCGACAGACCAGAACTAAGACTAATCTATCTTCAACAATTTAGGATGATGGAAGGACTTCGCCCAGAACCGAGAAGAACCACAAATGTTGAGAGCGTTGCTCAACCTCAGACGCCTGAGTGGTTAGAGAAACTTGAAGCTGAACAACAAAGTGCAGCAACAAACTCATCTATAACTGCGGGTGACCCCGGACGTGTTGATTTGCCCAATGTCCATACGGCAATAGATGAACAACGTTGGAATCAACCGCAAAAATTCTTAGAAGAGATTACATCAATGCTTAGCGATCCTGTTTATGGAGCTGGCGCCAAGGCCGATCTCTCTGATGTTTTGCCCGAAAGGTTTCAACGACTGATCGAATTTAGCCGAGGTAAGGATGACACCGCGTTTTATAATCTTGTTAATCTAACACTTAGCGATTTTAGTGCATTTCTAAAAAAAAACTCAAGCGCTCAAGCTTATCAAAGAATAGATCAAATGTTTGGACAATTTAATAATCTCGCTCTTGCTGCCCGATATGCTAAAAAAGCCGTCGAGATAATGTTAAGAAAAAAGGACGGAGCGGCTACAAAACCACGATCAGTTGATAACATTGCTACTTTAAAACATCCTGATTCTACTGTCACTCCAAATCAATACTATAATAATTACTTAACTGCCCTAGAAAACCCGAATTCGGGTTTTGGCGCCAAAAAAGCTGATTTTTCTCCAACCATCCAAACCATTCATGCTTCGGTCATTCAAGAAGTTTCCACCAAAGAGATAAACTTCCAAGCTGATTTTGTTAAAGGAATGATCGATACCGGACTAGCATTTTTAGAAAAAAGCCCAGATAAATCTGCCGACCTGACTACTTTAGTGATGAAAGATCTTTTATCTCTCCTCTCCGACTCGCCGATCGCCCAGGCGATCATTGCCGGGGAAGCAAAAGGCCAAGGCCGAGAAGAACAAAAATTAAAACCTCTCCAACGATATTTTATCGATAAAATACTGGCTTCGTCGCAATCGATCGAATTGGTAAAGTCCTTGGGTCATTTTATCGCCTCAAAAGACACGACAAGGACGACAGAACAAAAACAATTCTGCCAATACATCCTTTGGGCTGTCAGGGAAAATTGTTTAAAATTTGGTGCTAAAAATAAACTTAATGATGATAAAATTAAGACTTTTAGAGCTTCTCAAACCGCCGCCCTTGAAAAACTGACTTATAGACTTGAGACTACCGGTCTAACTCAACAGACTCTAACTGATATGATGCTCGCTTTAAAATCGATTTCACCACGAGCTTTAGCCGAGCTTGCCTTAATTCTCGGACAAGGAGGTCAACTGGCTAAGACGTTAAGATATAATCAAGACAGATCTTTAGCGGCTAGACAGCCTGAGTCTGTTGATGTTAATTTATTAGGTAATTTTTATGCTGGCTTTAGGGCAGGAGGTAAGATGGTCGCCGATACACTTCCCACTTTCCCACCTGATCAAGAATTATTGACGCATCTGTCTATTCCAATTATTACGGAAAAGTTGACAAAAGAACATGAAAAAAGCGAATTAACCAAAGTTGACTTTTCTATGGCGGAAGTCCTCGCTGGCATTATCGGCAATAATGATAAACTGACTGGCCTAGGAGACGTTATTCCTGGAGCAGCCTGGCTGTTATACCCATCTGCAGAGAGAAAAGCAGATCAACCGGAAACCTTATGGCAATGTGTCCAGCAAGAGCTTATATACTCGCTCTACTTTAATCAGATAATTGGTGAGCATGGAAGAGTTGAAGAGTTCTTAAAAGATGGACCAAACAAATTATCAGGTGAGATTGGAGTTTCGCGAGAACAATTGGCTGCTTTTGAACTTTTTGAGGTCGGTATCGTCCTTAAAGATTTTAAAGGAGAAGATAATCCTTTAAAAGAAAAAGCGCGAGAAACATACTTAAGTTTATTGGTTAAAATCCTCGGTAAAACTAGTCCTACTACTTCATATAATGAAAATAAGTCTCATATTGGTCAAGTCGCCTTGAAAATAGTCGAGCGGGTCCTGCCATACTGGCCTTTAAAAGAACAGCAAAGATTTGTTGATCTGCTAGCCAATAAAGCTTATTTAGACACCCCGACTTTAGTCGATCATGGCCATTGGAAAGATATCGTCATGAGATTGGCGGTCAACAAACAAAAGTTGCCTCCTGTGATCGATGAAGATCAAATCGGCCTAAGGCCAATCTCTCCTTACATATTGGAAAAGACACAAGAACTGCTTAAAATCTACCCCGTCATTGAAGGCCCATCCCATAGAAGAAGTCTCCTTCTTGACTTTTTAGGTATAAAAAAAAGTCAAATCGCGGCTAGCCAAGCTCCTACAACGATTAAGACCCTGGTTGATATTAATAATGTCCCCAACTCGTTTTTAGTTCAAGCCATCGACATCCAAAAACTACTTTCTTTTTACAAACCAAAAGAAGGATCACCTAAAACTAAGCGACCAATGACTATAAATGCGGCTATTCAAGACGCTTGCCAAGAAGATCTTAGAATTATCTTAGCCAGCCAAGATCCGCCGCCAAGAATTTCTCCTGAATTTGTCCAAGCCGCTCAACAGATGAGAGATAATCTCGTCGGGGCCTTTGATCAGGCTGCCGTTCTCTATATGCAAACGTTAAAGCATCTTCTTGGAGCCAAGACCGATGATGTCTTTTCAGCCGTTTCTACTAAAGTAACGGCCGACTCTCCTGTCGGCAAACTACTCGCAGAACTTAGAACGGAGACAGATAAAAAGATGGAAAAGTTACGAGAAAGTGTACAAATGAATCGGACAGAAAATTTAGCAAAAGCCGCAAATGATGGTGTACAAAAAAATATTACAGATCAAGGAGATCCAATAGCATCTATTGAAAGAGCAATCGCTCCTTTTATCCATTTAGAAGAGGGTATGATCGATCCAGAAGTAGCCAAGCTCACTGAAAATGCCCTGAAAGTATTACAAGAAAGGGCTAGAGCCGGATCAACAATTGGATTGACTAATGATGGGGTTGACGTCCCCAGACATCCTATGGCAATTGCTGCCTGGGGTTTAGCTTCTTGGATGATGGGACAAGGGTATACTACTATTACTGCTATTCCTGAAGCTTCCTTTGCCGCCCGTGACATTGTCGAAGCTCTACTAAAAGATCAACAGTTATCACGACAACTATTTATCGGACTCGCCAAAGAAGTTGGATATACTGATTTAGTCGGACATAAAACTCAAGTAAGTGAAGAAGTATTTGCCAATCTGATTAGCCATTTAGCTAATGAAAAAGACAGACAAGCTCTTGTCAGAAATACACAATATCAAATTGATGACGAGATTGTTCGCGCTATTATGTTAGGAAAAACGCTTGAGACTATTATCCCGAGATTTCAAAACAAAGCAATAACATTAGGTATCCAAAAAAAATTCCAGCCTTTAATTATAGCCTTAGGTTTTCAACTCTCTCTCATGCAGAGAAGAATTAGTGCTGCTAGAACTGCTAATATAAAATTTGCTGCCACGATGGGGCAGATGGGTGAAAAAATCGGCGACGTTACCGACGATACGATAAGAACAGTTTTGGATACCGGCTACCGTACGTTTGGCTGGTTTAAACGCAATGCGGGTGACCAATCGCCTACCGCTCAACTAGCTCAGCATGTTGAAGCCATCTTATGGAGTATGGGTATCCAATTGTCAATCCCCCTGCCTACTCCAGCCGATTTCCTCGGAGGAGATTTATCAGAAGCTCCAATAACACAGATCTCCTTAACTTCCGACACGAATGCTTCTGACACGAAAGCGAGAGAACAGATCGTTGATGTCTAAACAAGCTAACGATTATATCTTCTTATTTCGTTGATGATCTATTAACTGACATTTTTTTTGTAGGTTATGACAATGTCCTATGACCGACTCGGTCATGGCTAGGTTATGGCAACGCGCTACGTGAGACGTTTTTTCCTACTAAGTGCTCTTAATATATGATGTCTCTGGTTATAATTGTATAACGTCCCCATCGGAACATGTAAGCCTTCCGTCATTACGTTTTCCGTGAAAGGAAATTCTATTAACGCCTCGTTAATAGCCGGATCAATCATACCAATACAAAGGCTGTACGCACAATTTGATAAATAAGTTCAGGCTGATTATAATCTTTCATAACAATATCACACATGTTTTGAATAACCGGATTAGTAGCAAAAAACTCATCTAAATTAATGCCTTCTAAGTTCTCCTCTTTAAGAACAAAATTTCTTTTCTCAAGCTCCAGCTTTACTTTAAAGGCTTTTTCTAACTCAGTTTTTATCACGTTCATAAAATAGGCATGGGTTGTTAAAATATATTGGTACTCTTGAGTCACCGCGCTTGCTAAACTACCCTGGGCTAGCACCTGTCTAGCAAATCTTAAATTACCCACCAAGGCTCTTAACGGGAAAGGTATCTGGGTTCCAGCAGCACGACTATCCAGAGTCGCAACATGAGGGTCATAACCTATACCCATCTCAAATTGTTTTAAGGGAGATAGAAAATCTTTTTCCAGGTCTAACCCTTTTTCTCGACATAAAATATCAGCGGAAAGAAAAAGTCCTTCAAGTCTTTCGCCATTTATTAATTCGGCCATTCTCTGATGCATTTTCTCCCATTTGTTTGCTGGTGTATCAACCAATATTTTAATAAACTCTAAATCCGGCTCTAATAATTTTTTTGTTCCGGGAGAAACATCCGGGTGTTTCGATAAAATCAAAGTCGCCCAGTTTCTCGTATCTCTTATTTGATAAAGAGACCATAACACTGACATAGGTAACCTTATATTAGCTGCCAATACTGGATCACTATCGAGGTTGTGCCAATCAGGTTTTTCAAGTGAGTGTAAATACTGATATATTTCTGTAACTTTGTTTGGTGGTCTAATTTCCGGTTTTCTAACAGCAACAATTGCGTTTTTAACGTTTTCCTGAGTAGGCCTGGTAAAAAAAACGAAAACTAATCGGTGGAAAACTAGTTGGTCGGGTTTCGGTCATTAAACCTGATGGTTCAACGTCTAACATATAATTATTTTATCAAATGATGTTGATATTTAAATCATGAAATATTCAATCGCCTAAGATATAAAAAAACGAGTCGATCTTTTAGTCCGCAAGCTTAACTTCAGCCATGAAGTTTAATTAATACCTAAAAAAGTATTATCGTTAATCCTATAAAAATTAGTTTTTTTGAAGTTTTATTATCTCATCTTGCAGAAGCATCAACGTCTCTTTTTTTAATATTTTTCTGACTTTATTAAAGCTATCAGCTGGTAAAAGAAAGCTGAGACCTTCTGTAATCATTCTCTCCGTTACTTTTTTTGTAATAAAATCAATTAATTCTTCTAAATATAAACGGGCAGTTTTTCCTGTTCGCTCCTTATTAATTTTTTTTATAGAAACGTCTTTTTTCAGATCGAAGTCTAAATCAACAGAAAACCTATCTAAAAAACCCATCATTGAGGCGGCCGTTCCGCCTTTAAAATATATGGATCGTGATAATAAATTTGAATCGATTAATCCGGTCAACAATCGATAAAGCTGAACTTTATGAAAAACATCTTCGCGCTTCGGTAATATCATATATACCCAACCTTCTTTTGGATTTCTTTCACTTTTTTCCAATTAATAACTTTTCTATTGTAAAAATGATAGCGAGGAGCAAAATAAAGTATGTCCGCTACTGCTCTCTCTAAACTGGCAACCGCCATACTATCAATATTATCTATACAATATTCGTTATATAGATAATCGTTTCTTAATTGATGTACAAAATAAGCATTATTTCCTAAGGCAAACTTTCTTGAAACATCAGAAACGGCCGTAATATAATTTCCTTTCTGAAAAATTGCACCCGCCCCAAATAAAACCGTCTCACAACTTATATAACAATATCGATGCAGGTATCCTTGGACAATTTTATAAGCGTTGATCCGATCGATTGGAACTGTTGAATAAAAACCTTTATGGATTGACATTAATATCCCTTTTTGGACATACCTTTTAATCGTAGTGTAAAGAGTATTTTTATTGGTTATGCCCCATAAAAGAGACAGGTCATTTGTGTGAAACAATTGTCTATTTTGCTTCAACAAGACATCTATCCTGTACATATATGTACAGGATAATATATTACCATTAATTTGTCAAGCGATTGATTATAATTATTTTCTATGAAATATTCACCTGCTCCGGAAATCAAAAAAACTTTACTCCAATTAATTAATCAATTGGAGTTGAAGCATATTAAGAAAAATAATATCCACTGCATCCGCAGTTTTGATGCAAAAACCAGGGCCGTAGCCAGAATCTGGGGTATGGCCAAGCTCTTTAAAGAAGTTGTTGGGATTGAACCCCACTATATCATCGAGGTCAACGCTAAGCGCTTTGACAAACTGCCCGAACGTGAGAAAATTAAAACGCTTATTCATGAACTGATGCATATTCCGAAGACCTTTTCCGGCGCCCTCTTATCACATCGAGGTAAAGGCAGACAAATTAATGATCAGCAAATAGAAAGAATTCTTAAAGATTATTTAACTAACTTTTAATTTTGAACTTTTAATTTTTAATTTATCTCTCCCCTAACCGCTTCGGTTAGTATGGTTTGGCAAAAATTAATAACGGCGCCAGTTCCGGATTAGTAAAAATGATGTAGACAAACGCCGCTGTGACAATGACCGAAAAAATTGCCTTTCCGTCAAGAGGCGGCAGATCAAATCGAGAGTATTCTTCCCTCTCCCATTCAGATATCTGTTTGACCTCAACCGCTACTCCTTTTCTCGACGGATTATAAGTTACCTTATAATTATTTTTGCAGTTTTTCTCCAAATAATCCAGTGCCTGTTGTAATTTAAACTCTTTTGCATCTATTTGCCTTCCCTCAAATATTCGATCAACGACGATATGAATAACATCTTGGTGAAATTCGCTCCAATCTTCAGGAACGGTAATTGTATTTTTATCAGTCCCCATATAAGAAATAAATCTAAACCACATCGCCCGCCAGACCTCTTCACAGGTCGGCGGAGTTTCGGAAAATGTACTGGCAATAACCGCCGAGAGAAGAAATCCTGGCGCGGGTTCGTTTCTTTGGTTAAGATTATTTATTATCTGACCGCCTGAATAATCACCGGCCGGAGTAATGAATGACAGGTCTTTAAACTGATCAAAATCAGGCAACTCCCCTTTTTTTCGCGCCTGATCTACCCAATTGGAAAAAAGAAGAAGATAAAGATTAGGAGCACTGACATTTTCCAGCTCCGGACGGGGTGCAGGAATCGGATCCGGACCCGATAAAGGTAGATGTTTAGTAGGACCACAACAAGCTAAAATAAATCCTCCTGCGGCCACTTCAGCCAATTTCAAAAAATCTCTTCTTGATATTATTGACAATCTATTATCTGGATTCATCCTGATAGTATTTTATTGGCAAGGTTGACTTTCTACTTGACCCCATATCTGACACAATCTTGTCATTTTGACAAAAATTTGCTATACTATGGGGCTATGGAAAAATCTATCTCGCCAATTTCCGAAAAAACCTTCTCTCACTTTTGTGTTTTTATAAACGATGTCATAAAAAGAAGCGAATGCGGAACTATCATTGGCTTGAGTCAAAGGGAACAAAGCTATCGTATTAATCAGCTGATAAAAGATAGACCTTTAAAAACTATTGACTTAAAAAGTTATCTTATTGACTACCCGGAAAATCTGAAGCTGCCTGTCAACAATAAGGGAAAAACCTTCTTTTTTATTAGTAACGCCGACGATCTTCTCGAAGACAAACGATCTTTTTTAATCTATTTCAACAACCTAGTCAAGAAAAACAGCCAACTTTCCTTATTGTTCTTTTTTCAGCGTAATATCACTTACCCATGGAATCTAAAAATAGTTTCCTCATATCAGTATTTACTCCAGAATATTTATTTTTATCCAAAGTATCAAAAATATGACTTAAAACAATTTCTTTTTTATTTGGAAAATAAATTCAAAACCAATCTCTCCATTAATATAAAAAATCTGATCCTCAAAGAATGCGGCAGCAATCTTTGGCTTATCAAGGAAGCAGTCAGACATTATTCAAAAAATAAAGATCTAAGAGATTTATTTAATCATGAAGAAATGACTTTTCGCCTCAAAGCCATCTATAGCGAACTTGAAGAAAAGGAAAAACAGGTTTTGAAAAAAGCAGCCAGACAAGAATCAAATTTTACGGATGAAGAAAAATCCACTATTGAATACTTGAATAGAACTAACTATCTCTCTCCTTTACTCAATAAATTCATAATCCAACAATTAACAGAAGGGAATATTCTGTCTTTAGACAAAGATAAAAAAATCATCCTTAATTCTATATCCGTCGATTCTTTTTTTAGCAGATCAGAAAGAAAAGGATTAAGATATCTCTTAACTTTTCCCAATAAACTAGTTATTCGTAACGAATTAGCTAAGGCCTTATGGAATGAAATTGATAACTATACCGATTGGGCATTGGATCAATTTATCCGACGCCTTCGTAATAAATTTGTCAAGTTGGGACTGTCAAAAAATATTTTAGAAACGAGACGAAACCAAGGTTATATATTTTATCATTAAATTTATGGCTTATCCTATTGAAGCCAATTCATTAAAAAAAGAGCCTCAACCCCAAGGAGAAAAAATACTATTTGCAGATTTTTTAAGAGATTTTTTTCCGCATTTAGCCAAGACTGCAGTACCAGAAATTGTTTCTCAAATGATCTTAGGAATAAAAGATTGTTGTGAGGTTGATTCCCAAACAAATGCTTTTGCTTTTCAACGTGGAAGCTTAATTAAAAGAAAATTTTTTGGTACACCTGAAGGGTATTGGAACATCACTCCTTTATACACAGATAATCTGGCAGGATTAGTTGAAAAAGACGATGCCGTTGCTCGATCTGTAGTTGAAATCCTCCAGGTTGGTCCTTCAAATACCGATATTAGATACCAACCTCATAATGCCCGTCCTCAAGATGTTTGGTTTAATTTGAGAAAATCAATGATAGAATTAGGCTTCTTGCTTGATAATCAAACAAAGGGTGAAAATTTTGATTTATTATCAAAGGTTATAGACGGTCAGAATTATGAAATTAAAATTCAACCGGTATTAAGTTGTTATTCAACTAATAATAAACCAAGAACTTTTCTTAGTGTTATTATTTATATTAACGATTGTTTCCAATTTAAAACCAGTTATGGTCAAACTCCGGATAGATGGCAAATTTTTGACGAGCAACGTCGGCATAACAGTTCTCCAGATATTGAACTAGCTTCCAAAGCTGATTTAGTTTTTCATGACGGCAAACTTTACACAGTAATAGAATTGCCTCGATATGAAGATAAAAGTCAAGTTATTGCGATAGGAGAATCGCCAGAATATCATACCTTTTCTCAAATATTTGGAGCGGCATTAAGAGCTATAGGTATTGGCACTTTTTGGCCAGGTTTTTTTGGCGAGAAAAATTTATCCCTTGATGAGTTAAAGGTCTATTATCGATCTTCCGCTCAAACAGCAAAAGAAAAACTTGCGCAAAAATTTGTGACTAATCATATTTTTGAGGCTCCAGAAGTGATGCAGATAATGCAAAGAGCCCCGGATTTGATGGCTTCTTTTTTAACCTATCTTACCTATAATCCATTTTTATTTTTGCCTTTGGCGTCATTGTATGGTTTGCTTGATTTTCTTCCTCTATCTAGTTATTTAAAAACTCCAGAACAGCTTGAGATGGTTTTAGGCACAATGAGACAAGAATTGGGCATAACTGAAGGTCACGAACAAACCTCGTTAATTTATTTAGAAAAAATTTCAAATAAGAACTTAAAACTTACCGATACAGGTCCTTTTATGTTCATTCGCGCTCTAAAAAAATCTCATTTTATTCCTGAAGACTACCCGGAGACTTTCTCTGGAATCTGTAGATTGATTAATCCTTTTTTATTTATTAGGGACGACGCTGAAAAAAAAATTAATGCATTAAGTAAAATGAGAAGTATTGTTGATATTCCGAAATTTACAGCTGACTCTTTATTTATTCCTAGGCCTTTTTAAAGGTGGTTAGAATTTTTTTGTAGTATGACTATTAAATCAATATTATAAAAAAATTTCTTTTAAAGAAGAATTAACTCATATGGACGGCGAAACCGCCTTAAAATATGTCCGCTCTCGTCATAGCACAACTGATGGCGGGACTTTATCTCTACACGTAATAACTAACGTTCAACACACATCTTTTTAATCCCAAAAGTTTCTTTAATAAAAAAATCCACCCCGTCGCAGAGGATTTTGATATAAGCTAAATTATCGATTTTTGCTTCAGTAAAATTTTCATAACTATCAAACCCGAGATGAATTAAAAAAAGTCTCATCGGTCCACCGTGGGAAACTACCAAAACCTTTTTCCCGAGATAACCTACCGCTATCTCTCTTAAAAAAAGAATAAATCGCTTGATTAAGAAGTCGTCACTTTCAATCTCTTGTTTAACGCTCGGGTCGGTCAACCTTTTATAGCGATCAATTAGATTTATTATTTCTTTGTTAATCAGTGATTGCCCCTGGAATTTACCGAAATATCTCTCCCGCAAAGCTTTGGTTGTTTGCACAACTAATCTTTTTTCCAACGTAATAATTTCCGCCGTTCTTTTGGCCCTAATCAGATCGGAGGAAAAAACCGCATCAAAAGCAATATGGCTTAATTTTTTTCCCATCTCTTCCGCCTGTTTTTCTCCTTTTTTATTCAAGGGAATATCTGTCTGACCTTGGACTCGTTTTTTTATATTCCAATCTGTCTGGCCATGACGGACGAGATAGATTGTACAGTAACTGCTATCGTCTTCAGAACTCATAGATCGTTAAAAGGGCACTCTTTTACGGCAGAAAAAAAGGATCTGCCACCAGTAGCCGATCGGGTCATAACTGATAACGTTTATCTTCATTTTCAATTCACCTAACAAACCGCTGATCAAACCCGTTTTGTTCACTTTGGGAGTGTTTTCATTCGAACTGGCAAACCAATAAACTCTTTTTTTATTTTTAGTCATATATTTGTTAGTGGCAATTTCCAGCTGGTATTTGGTTAAGCGCAAACTTAAAATTTTATCCAGGTCGATTTTCCTCATGATTCTTTCTCCGGAAAAAACCAGGTCGCTACGGACTATTCGTGAAGAAAATGGAGTATTAGTCCGTTTTAGAATCACTAAATCAATCTCCGGATGGCCAATAACATTGGTAATAACGTGTTCCAATTCTTGCTTTTTTAGACCAACAAGGTCGGCGTCTAAAAGGAGGACATAATCACCGGAGGCATGTTTGACTCCTTCTCTGACCGTCTCTGTTTTACCCAAACATTTCTCTATCTTAAGCAATTTAATCTGGGGGAAGTTTTCTCGAACAAAGTCATAACCGCGATCGGTTGAACCACCGTCGACGGCAATAATCTCAGAGATATTTTTTACCTGGACCACCTGGCGTAAAACCGCGCCGATTCTTTTTTCTTCATTATAAAATGGAATGATACACGAACAGGTTTTTTTCATTGTTATAATTATAACTAATGTATTTTCTCGGTTGGCTGGCTTTTTTTCAGATGAGTTTTCTTCCAGGATTTTTATTGATCTCTATTCTAAAAATTAGGGTCCGATCGATTATTGAAAAGATAATTTTTATCTTCAGTTTAAGTTTAATAATTAACTTTATTCTTGTTTTTTTATTAACTCTTACAAAACTTTATCAACCTGTTTACTGTTATGTAATTTTTATTAGCGAATTGATTATATTTTTAATCGTCGTTAAAAATCAACCATTAACCGTTGACATCTTCCTTCCAAAAAAATCTTCTTTTCTTTACAATCTTGGTGCGATCGTCGTCGAGATTGTCATATTTAGATTTTTTCTTTTGTTTATCCAGAATCTCTCTTTAAACTCAGTTTTCTTGACCGGCGACGCCATCGACTCGTGGAATCAATGGGCCATCCAGTGGGCCAGAAATCAAATTCCAAAACTCACCTATCATTATCCCCAGTTAATTCCTGCTAATTGGTCACTGACGTACGTTTTTATGCAAACGACACGGGTGGAACTGTTTGCTAAATTGTTGATGCCGCTTTTTGTCTTGGGTATTTTGTTAATCTTTCTTGATCTTTATTTACAAACAAAAAAAACTCATTTTTTGTTTAGTCTAATTATCACCGGCGGTCTTTTTCATTACTATTTTGACAGTTCGTTTTTGCGCGACGGTTATGTTGATATTGCCTTTGCTTTTTTCGCCCTGCTACCTTTTTATGCCTTTCAGCTTTATCAAAAATACAAACAAATAGAATATTTATTTTTGATTATTATCTTTTCACTTGGAAGTATTTTAACCAAACAGTTAGGAGCTCTTGTTATTTTAACGGTCGTACCAATTCTTTGGCAACCGAAGCGGTTGACTTTGGCTGGCAACAAAAGACCAAGAGGTTATTACTTTTGGTTATTGATTATTGGTTTATTGGTTATTGTTATTCTTGGTTGGTATCTTCTTAAACTTCCTGAAATAAAAACCGCTATCAATATCTTTCAACTTTACCGCACGGCGATAATGGGTAAGCTAACCGATCTGTCAATCCAATCACGACTGGCCCAAAGCATAAAACTCCTCACTCCCAATATTAAAGGAATAATCATTGTTACCGTAACCGTTTTATTGTCGTTGCTTTCTTTGGTCAAAAAGACCCCGGCACAGATATTTTTTTTCATCATTCTACCTTTTTTTCTCTTTTGGTCTTTTTTTCTCAACTACGATCAACGAAATTTAGCGGTTATCTTTCCCTATCTTGGTTATACCAGTGCCGCCGGTTTGGAAAAAATACTAGTAACCAAGTATACGATCAGAAATAAAAAAGCTCGTCTTTCCTTATCTATCCCCATTATTATTTTCATAATTTTTATTGCGATCGCCAGTTTTTTTGTGAATAATAACTATCTACTTCAACAGCAAACCGAAGGAAAAAAACAGATCGGGATTCCGGAGTTAAATTCACGTCTGTACGAATATTACTACAAAAACGGTTTTTCGGGCAAGATTGCCACCAGTTATTATCGTCTTTGTAATCTGCCGGAGATAGGAAAATACTGTCTTTATTCTCAACGGTTGAGTAGTGTTAAAATAAAACAACCGGGCGTTGAATATTTACTTTATCCGAAAGAGCTGCTTCAACCAGTCAAAGAAGAAAGAAAGATAATTTTTAGTTTTCGGGGTTGGGTTTTCAGTCGTTGATCTCGGGAAAAAAAGTCTCGTTCTAAGTACGCTTGGCGGGTGTACTTGAAGGCGTAACATAAACCCGTTTCTATTGTGGTTATCAGAATATCAAGGTATCATTGTGGAATGATCATTTCTCCTCTACAAATAACGAATGTTTTCAATTACGTTGTTCCTATACCGGCTGGTCGACTAGAAAACGGCCGTCTCACGCAGATACCACGAGCTTTGGTAAAAGATGCACACGATATGTTTGTCGCTGGAAAAGCGGAAAAGGTGATATTTCTAGGTAATGGTCCGATTTAACCTTAACCTACCAGTATACAAACTATTTCCACCTATTTCCACCTCTGAGGTGTAAAACAGCTTGTGTTTTGCATATGACCAGAATCCCTCAATGCCATTTATGTGGTTGTGTCGTTTAGTTGAGAAGGTTTTACTGTGGTTGACGGTTAAGTGTTTGCCAAACTGATGAAGTGAATTGTAGCTTCTAAATTGATCAGTAAAGTAGACGCTTCCTTTCCTGGTTTTCTTCTTTATGATTTCCATAAGATTTGGTGCTGTTAAGTTATCAACAACTCTTGTGTAAACCCTACCATCACGTTCTAGAAGTCCAAAAACAACTGATTTACTCCAAGTTCGTCTTCCGATATTTCCTTTCTTGCGTCCTCCAAAATAAACTTCATCAATTTCAATCTGACCTGATAACTTTTTACCTTCAAGTTCTGTTTGATGAAACAAGATTTCCCTTATTGTTCTAAAGATATTATGGATTGGTTGGTAACTGATTCCGTATTCAACTGCTACTTGATAAACAGGACGCTGATGAACGAAGGCAATAATTACTTCAATTTCAAATCGAAGTCTTCGAAGAGATTTTTGTTTCAAACATTTAAGGCATTTTGCATATCTTCTTTTGGTAATACAAACCTTACGGGAACCGCAGAAAACACACTTCCTTCCGGCTAAAAAACCTGTCAGACGTTTTTGATAGTTGATTTGTCTCATATATACAATCTAATCCTACGATTGATTGGTTACGAAATCAATTAATTACCGTCCGTCCGACCAACCATCAAATATATTAATGATTATTCCCTTAGTATCTCGTGTTAGTTCTCTTAGCCTCTGTATCGCTTTTAATTTCGTTTCGAGTTGAGAAAGTTTTCCTTCCCGATCATTTACTACAAGAGGCACTCGAACCCATGTCTCCATACCGCTTGTTGATTTTCTGAAATACAATTGAGAATACAAAGCGTGTAAGCCAAATTCTTTTAAGAGAGTACCTATTTCTTCAGGCTTTATTTCAAAATCTTTTAAATCGATTTTAACAAAAGCATTTAACCCATCGTACACTACTGATGTTTTTAGTCCGTCACGAAGATACTCAAAATTACTTCGAGCAATGGCTCTTAGATCTATAATAAATTGAGGGAAAAGACTGCTGTGTAACAATTCTGCCATAGCAAATAATTCAGAGTCTGGCGGTGACTGCGAAGTTTTTCTTGATATACCTTTTTGAAATCGCTCAAGATCTTTAGAGTCAACAGCAATACTAATTGCAATAATACCAACGTTAGGAAACTGTCCACTTTTTGCTGGTAATGCTTTACTCAGGCTTGCTACTTGTATCCAATTTTCTGCTCTCGAAAACCGACCATCATCCCTATGGTGCAATCTATTTTCTTTACCTGTTCTTTGAATGTCACTACCCTCATCAAAAACGAAGTTCACGCCATCATATATCACAGTACAAAATGCTCTAGGTTCTGCTATTAGTTTATAAGATTCCGAATCGGGTCTGGCGAATGTTGGTTGGCGAGGTTCTTCGATAAGTACAATTCTTTCGTTTTTTCCGCCTGAATTTTGAGCAAGAATGTCTTTAAGCCCCTCTGTATCTACCCAGCGGAGAACTCGCTCTTCTGGTAAACTTGCTACAAAATCGGGGAACCGGGCATAGGACCCGTCAGGTATAATTACTTCATTTCCAGGATGTGAGAAATAATCTAGAACCGTATGTATAGCTTCTCCAGCCGAAGTCGTCGCAAACTTCACTCCTTCGGTAAATCCTAGAAAGCGGGCTATTCTTTCTACCTCATGTTTTCTATCTATTTCTATTTTTGTAGCCCTCTCTCGTGCTTGAGAAACAAGGTCTGATAGTGGGCCATGAAGCCCTGGTATAAATTGCGGATAGCTTTTCGTTACGTCTAGACGATTCGCAGCCAACTCGTCTTTAAGCGCAAATTTATTATGGAACGCCATCCCGATATCAGAACGTGATACAACCTCGTCTTTTATCATAAATCTATTATACAGCACCCATATATTATTTCCACCTATTTCCACCTCTGAGGTGTATATTTCCACCTCTGAGGTGTAAAATGGTGTGAGACTGTCATCGATGTACCCGACTTATACCCGACTTATACATATCCTTGACATTACAATCATATTATATTATCCTGTACACATATGTACAAGATAGATAAACTATTGAAGCAGAAACAATCGTTATTCCATACGCGCGATCTGGCTTTGCTTTGGGGAATCAGCAATAATAACACCCTTTACACGACGATAAAACGTTATCTAAAAAAAGGCGTCTTAATTCCTATCTATAAAGGTTTTTACTCTACAATTTCTCTTGATAAAATCGACCCTTTAACTCTTGGTTTTTCTTATCTGCACCGTTTCTCTTATCTTAGTTGCGAGACTATTTTGATTAAAGAAGGAGTAATCTTTCAAAAAGAAAGTTATCTTACTTTTGTTTCTAATCTCTCAAAAAAATTTACGATCGCAAATTATAGTTTTTTGGTCAGAAAACTTAAAGAAGAATTTTTATTTAACCCTTTCGGCATTGAAAAAAAAGAAAATATCTTTGTTGCCACTTTAGAAAGGGCGGTCGCCGATTTACTCTATTTAAACCCCTATTTTCATTTTGACAATAAAAAAATCATTAAATGGAACGGGGTGAAAAAAATCCAAAAGGAGGTCGGATATCTATGATACTGCCAAAACGGGAAGACGCTCTACATAAGGCGCAACTTTTTCGTCTATTAACGGAAATCCTAGACTCGCCTATATCCCAAAGTCTTTATTTTAAAGGCGGAACTGCCGCGGCCATGGCCGGAAGTTTAGACCGATTTTCCCTTGATCTGGACTTTGATCTGAAAAGAGGCGTTAATAAAATAATCATTGATAAGAATTTAAAATTAATCTTCAAAAACTTAGGATATGAATTAAAGTCACAAAGCAAAAAAACCCTTTTTTACGTAGTTAAATACGAAGCGGCAAAAAATCTGCGCAATACCATAAAATTAAGTATCTTTGAAAATCAACCGAAAACCAATCTATACGAGCCTCTTTATCTTAAAGAAATAGACCGACTCTGCCTGATACAAACCGAGGGAACTATGTTTGCTAATAAACTGGTGGCTTTGACCGACCGTTATAAAAAACGTCGGGTCATCGCCGGACGTGATCTTTATGATATTCACTATTTTTTTCTTCAAGGTTATCGATACTCTGAAGTTATTATTAAAGAAAGAACCGGGAAACTTCCACAAAAATATTTTCAGGAATTAATCAGTTTCATTGAAAAAAAAATTAGCGAAAAAATTATTAGTCAGGATCTATCTTTTCTTCTTCCGTATAAAAAATTCATTTCGATTAGAAAGGTAATAAAAAAAGAGACGGTGATGTTCTTAAAAGACGAAATCAAAAGACTCTTAGTGTAAATTACTTGGCAGATCTTCTCTTAAATTCTGGGAAATGCTTGAGAAAAAGTAAAAATAAAAATTTCTTTGAAATCTTGTACGTGGCGGTTGTGCGTTCGAAAAAATCTTTACCCCGTTATCCCACTGCAAGCGGGATTTTTCGGGGCGAACTGATTTTATTAACTTAATCGTTTTTTGGGTTAAATTTTCCTATAGATTTATTTCTCCAGACCTCTTTTATGCTTTGAAATTGAATTTGCGATAAACCATATGAAAAAAATAGGAAGAAGCATTATAATCCCCAGCAGGAATCCATTATTAATCAATCCATCAGTTTATGTTTCTATAAATTTTCCACCTTCGTATCCTAAAATATGATCAACTAATATCATAATTGTTGCTCCCCACAACATCAAACTCAGAAATCCTAATTTATATTTCTTTTTTAAAAGAAACCATAATAAAGTCGCTGTAAGCGCAGTAATAAATGTTGTTATTAACCACATAAATTTATGTTGTTACAAGTTGAATTTTCTTTTTGTGTATCTTTGCCGCTTTGTTTGCGATTAAAACCATTACAGTCCATACCAAAACAATCGCAATAGTCATTGTTACACCAATTGTTGCTATTTCTTTTAACATTACCGGGATATCAGCGGGGTTTTGCATTGCTGTCAAAAATGGTGGGTATAGTACAACCTCCCTGTGAGCGATATGTTCAACTGCTAGCATAATAACTCCGCCCCAAAGCATTGTGTTTAACCACTCTAGGTGATATTTTGGTGCAATTTTTTTTCTTACACTTGTTGTTATTATTGCTGTGGCTGCCGGTGCTAAAAAACAAGCCATATTTTTTATCTCCTTTACCTAACGCCTTGGCGATTTTCGCCATAGTTTGAACGTGGCGTAAAAATTTCTTTGAAATTTTGTACGTTGCGGTGTGCGTTCGAAAAAATTCGAACAGAAAGGAAGATTTCCCGCCTTCGCTTTCAGCTTCGGACGGGCAGGCAAGTTTTTCCCTGCCCCGTAGCGAAACGAAGTTTCTGCTACTGGGGTTTGGCGGCAAATTCTTTTAGCCCAACAGACTAAACCTCGATAGACAGAATTTATTCTTTTGGTTTAACAGCGATAAACTTAGTGCTGACTAT
>PEUF01000023.1 GCA_002780795.1 Candidatus Roizmanbacteria bacterium CG02_land_8_20_14_3_00_36_15
TTTTTTTCGGCAGGAAATAATCGAAGTTTTGCCAATCTACCATCATCTTATTTTACTTTACCACGCGCCCTTTTTGCCTTTTTAATTTTATTGAATGGGTTTTCTCTAAAAAGTTCGTAGTGGGCACTAAATTTATTATATATTAAGTAGTTATGATTGAATTTCAAAGCTATGAAATTAGAACTCTATTTAGTACTATAATTTATAGTTACATCCAGCGTAAATTTTAGTTACAGAAAATGAAAATAACAGAAGATGCTGTAGGGAAAAAAATATTATTCATCCCAATGAGTTGGGGAAGAGGAATGGGACCACTAATGGATTGTCTTGCGGTCGCCGAGAATGCAAGAAGCATAGGATGTCAAGTTGCTTTTCTTTGCCGTGATCGTTTTTACGAAATTATAAAAGAATTTGATTACCCCATATATAAAGTTGTTTCTCCAAAGTCCCCCACGAAACTTAATCAATCATTTAATACCGACTTTCCTTTTTTTCAAGGCTTAGGAGATGAAAAACTTGTTAAACAAACAATTGAAGATGAAATGAAAGCTATAAAAAATTATTGTCCTGATGTCGTATTTTCTTGGCTTCAATTTACAGCATATATCTCAACAAAAACGCTGGGGGTTCCTTTGGCGTCTGTTGGCCGTTGGACTGGTCACCCTAAATTTACTTCACCCATGCTCAAGGGTGGACGTTTCCCAATCTCTGCAACCACTCCGCTTTTTAATCAATTATTAAAAAAATATAATTTACCAAGTATAAGAGATATTTGGGAGCTTGATTTTATCAGAAGTGATCTAAAAATTATTCCAGGAACTCCTGAACTAGAACCGGGCCTCAAAGAATTACAAAATTCACATTATGTAGGATATTTATCTTCGGGTAACATAAGTAAAAAAAAACTTCCTGATAGATTAATTGACTTGTTACCAAATCAGCATATAGTTTTTGTTTATTTAAGCACTAAGCAATTTTTACCACAAGATTATTTACCAATTTTTAAGAAAGCTTTTGATTGCTCCGAGTTTAAAGTAATAGTGGCAACGGGTTTAGAAGATATGCCTTCACGACTTCCAACAAACTCTACCAATGTTCAATTTGAACACCTCGTTTCTATTAATACATTATTACCAAAAATAGACATCATTATTTCAACCGGTACGAGAGGAGTCTCCTGGCAAGCGGCACTTAACGGAATAGCCCATATTTCTTTTCCTGACACTGACCCAGAACGGTATTTCGTTGCAAGTATGGTGGAAAGGGCTGGGGCGGGATTAACCCTTCCAGATTCAGCTTTTGAACCGAAAAGACTTCTTGAGTCAGTACGTCTGGTTTATCGATCAAGAATGAAAGAAAAAGCAAAAAAACTAGGGAGTAGGCTTAGATTTCTTGGTGGACCTCAAAAAACTGCTCGGCTCTTGATGCAAAAATTATAAGAATATATGTTTTTTTAGCTCCATCTTTTTTTACATAAAGAATAAACTAAACTACTATTGCCAAGGTAACCCCGTCGAAAAACCTTTCAAGAAATTCTCTTTTGCCTAGTTTTTCATTTATAATAGCCCCTTACCTGGAAAAGAATATACAAAGAAATTCCAGTTCCAATCACCAATCCCCCTAAGTTAAAGCTTAATAGGGTTTGAACACCGCTGACTAAAGCAGCATAGTATAAAAGCCTCCAGCCTTTCGTTGTTCTTTTAAAAAGACCGGGAACAGCCATCGCCTCCATAATCAGCATTACCAAAGTCACTAAAGTAAAAATTAGCCCAGATCCATAGCCCAAACCTCCTTTTAATCCCCCAAGAAAAGAAAAAGGAGCAAGAATGGTGACTATGACGACACCGACAATCGCCAGGTAGGGCGCAATCTTTACCAAAAACTCCCGTAACCCTTGTGGTAGTTGAGGCGCTTTTTTACCGAGATAAAGATCTAAAATACTCTCCAACTGTCCCATAATTGATTTAAAATCCGATCCTTTTGTCTCTACCATAGATTTATATTAAAAATTGGTAATTAAATTTAACTAAAGTATCTCAGATTTTTAAAAGATGTCAACAATAAAACTGAAGGCGAAGATGCCTTTTTTGAGCTTTTAAGGAGCCGATGGTTTTGAAGGGATGTTCCTATAAGCGAAAAACAAGGTATCGAGCCTTCAGCTTAATGTTTCAAGCTATTGATCCAAATTCCATAAATCTTCTCCCCACAGATTTTACATCTGCCGGTTTTCCTATCCAAATTTTTTACTTCAGTAAAATAACCGTTTCTTTCAATAAGCAAAGCTTTACATTTTGGACAGTAGGTCGACGAGCGTTTTGGATCATTGATATTACCAATATAAACATACTTCAACCCGACCTTTTTACCAATCTCATAAGCCTTGATTAATGCCTGGTGGGAAGTTGGTGGAGCATCGACCATCTTATACGCCGGGTAAAAAGCCGAGATGTGCCAGGGAATATCTTTGGAAATACCAACGAGAAACTGGGCGAGATTGGTTAACTCTTCATCTGAATCGTTTTTGCCCGGAATAATTAAGGTTGTCACTTCAGTCTCAATCCCGGCTTGGAAATATTTTTTAATATTTTTTTTCACCGGTTCGATTTTTGCTTTACAAATCTTTCGATAAAATTCAGGTTGAAAGCTTTTTAAATCAATATTTATTCCGTCCAGATAGGGTCTCATTAATTTAAATGTTTCCTCTGACTCAAAACCGTTGGAAACGAAGACGTTTTTTAGACCGTGTTCTCTGGCGAATTTTGCCGTGTCATAGGCAAACTCAATAAAAATCGCCGGTTCGTTATAGGTATAAGCAATCCCCACCGCTCCGCTTTTCACCGCCATCTTAATAATTTCTTTAGGAGTAATATCAACAGACATTCGATTAATAAAATCCAAAAGCCCCTCTTTTAAACTTTTAATTTTTAACTTTTCACTTTTAACTTGATTTGACATCTCCCAGTTCTGACAAAACAAACAGCCGAAGTTGCAACCGACCGTTCCAAAAGACAATAGCCGACCGCCGGGTAAAAAATGAAATAACGGTTTTTTCTCCACCGGATCAGGGTGAAGACCAATCGCTTTACCATAAACCAAGGAATATAGATCGCCGTTTTGATTATAACGAGTGGCACAAACACCAACCTGTCCCGGAGAAATTTTGCAGTACCAGTTACAGGCATTGCACTGAACTAAATTATTCGGTAATTGTTTGTATAACCGCGCTTTTTTCATTTAATAAGTTATTAAAAGCGAAGAATGCGGATTTTTACGGGCTCACTTGCGCTCGCTACTTCGTGTTATCACCTAACTTTCTCGCATTGAGCCGTAGTAAAAAGACGCGTTCGAGCTTTTAAAATAATGAATTTTTATTTCATTAACTCTACAAAACGAAATCGATAATCTTCTGCTTCTTTTTTTTCTTCAAAGATTTTCTTTTTAAAAATGTGTTTATATTCTGGGAAAACTGTATCCGTTTTAAACTCGCCATCGACAATCGTCAGATAGAGTTTGTCAGCATATTTTATTCCCTGGGCAAAAGTTTGTGCTCCGCCGGAAATAAATACTTCTTTTTCCTCGATTCTTTTGGCTAATCTTATTGCTTTTTCAATTGAATCAACGACAAAAGAATTTTCTAACGGCGATTGGTAATTCCTGTCACGGGTAATGATAATATGATTTCTCTCCGGAATCGGCCGACCGCTCTTTTGGTAATATCCTAAAACTGATTCAAACGTTTTTCTACCCATAATGACAGTTTTTCCTAAGGTAAGGTGTTTAAAACGAAGCAAATCTTCTTTTATATGCCAGGGAATTTTTCCTTGATAACCAATTCCTCGATTTTCATCCATCGCCACAATCATCGAAATTGTTGGTTTTTTCATATGAAGGACGCTCCCTAAAAATTATTCGACATTAAATATATTTTTATGCTTTCCATAATATCCACCCGTCACACTAAGAGATGCTTTTATAGACGGATGTGATTGATAATTTTCCAAAATGACGTACTCGGGTTTAAAATCATCAACGGTTTTAAAGTCGTGGTTAAAACTAACTTTTGGAAAAGGCAGAGGTTTTCTTTTTAGCTGCTCTTTCACCTGATTAAGATGGATTTCGTAAATGTGAACATCGCCAAAAGTGTGAATAAAATCTCCAGGCTGATAACCGACCACTTTAGCAATGATCATACAGAGAAGTGCATAACTAGCGATGTTAAACGGCACGCCCAAAAATAAATCAGCACTCCGTTGATAAAGCTGTAATGATAATTTACCGTCATTAACGTTCAACTGATACATATTATGGCAGATAGGAAAAAAAGAAGTGTCTCTATATCTTGCCATCGTATAAAGATACTCCGGGTTCCAAGAGGTAACAATCGCATTGTGGCAGGCCGGATCTTCAACGATCTCGTTAATCGCCCAGGCCAACTGATCAATTGTTCGACGAGTGGGTTTACCCTGTAATTTTTCTTCACGTAAATTACAGGGCCACCTGCGCCACATTTCACCATAAATCCTCGGCAGTTCACCCCATTTTTTCGCAAATTTATTATCCGTTTTGATTTTCTCAATAAACTCTTCTTTAGTTATTGGAATTTTGAATTTGGAATTTGTTTTGGATTTAGGATTTAGGATTTTGGATTTTAATTTGAATATTTTATACGGGTAGTCATCCCAAATATGAACGTCATTATCAACTAAATATCTAATATTGGTCTGACCGCTCATAAACCAATAGAGCTCATGAAGGACGCCCTTCCAATAGACCTTCTTCGTCGTCAGCAGCGGAAAACCCTTTGCCAGATTAAATCTTATCTGCTTACCAAAAAGTGAATAAGAAGCGTCGCCTGTCCCCCGATCAACTTTCCTGACCCCCTTTCCCAAAATCTCTTTTAATAAACTTAAGTATTGATATTCTGGATGAGTTTTCATCATAATTAATTGCAACTTATTTTAGATTAAGATATAATAATTAGCAAGATGAACCCACGAGTTAAGATTTTAAACAACTATTCTCCTCAGTCTAGTTCCGGCTTATATTTAGCGGGGAGGTTAACTCGTTGGTGAATCTATACAATTTAAAAGACCACCCCGCACACGCGGGGTTTTTTTATGGGTATAAAAAAGAATTATTACATCATCGATTTCGACAGCACCTTCGTCAAAAAAGAGGGTCTTGAGGTCTTGGCCGAAGTTGCACTGGAAGGTAATCCTAAAAAAATGCCCATCTTGGCTCAAATTAAAAAAATTACCGCCGCCGGGATGGAGGGCCGGCTCTCTTTTAAGGAAAGTTTGTCAAGAAGATTAAGATTAATTAAAGCTAACGAGTATCATGTGGGACAAACGGCTGATCTGATCAAAAACAAAATCACTCTATCCTTTTGGAGGAATAAAAATTTTATTAAGAAAAACGGGGGGCGAATTTATATCATTTCCGGTGCTTTCCGTGAATTAATCACGCCAACCATATCTCTATTTAATATTGCCCCGAACCATATTTTAGCCAACAATTTTATTTATAACCAAAACGGTGAAATTGTCGGTTGCGACGAAAAAAATCCCTTAACGCAAACCGGTGGCAAAGCCAAAGCGGTTGCCTCACTACACCTCCGGGGTGTTGTATGGGCCGTCGGTGACGGCTACACCGATTATGAAATCAAAAAACGCGGCGCTGCAGATTATTTTGTTGCCTATACGGAAAATGTCAAGCGGCCATCCGTAGTTAACAATGCAGATTTTGAGGTAAAAAACTTCAATCAGTTGTTAAATTTATTTAGTAATTGAGAAGTTTTAGGCTTTGAGTGGTGGATTTGAGATTTGAGTTTTTAGTTTTAAATTTATATTTGTTTCTCGCGTTTCCGAGTAGTAACCCTACCATATTGCCACTGTCCTTTATACTGTGTCCCTCCTCCGTCCACCCACTCAAACTGGGCATGGACAATCCGGCAACCCATTTCTAGAGTGACCGGGATTGGGCCTTCGTTTTTGATGGCAAAGGTCAACTTACCACAATATCCGGGGGCAACGTTTCCGGTTCTAATAAACAATCCCGAACGAAATGTCGTTGTTCTCGGTTTAAAATTTATAGTAATGTCAAGTGGTGTATTCACCTTTTCAATCGTCGTCGCCAGATAAAATTCCCCCGGTTTAATCGTCACCTTCTGAACTTTTGAGTTTTGCTTGCCAGACGAAGCCTTGGCGAAGGCGGGACTTTTAACTTTTAACTTTATCTTTGGTGTTTCTCTATGAGTAACGCCCAAATAGGCTTTGCCTGAGATTTGATAAAGCTCTCCCAACCGCAGGTCAAATCCCGCTCCTTCAGGATTAGTTAATTCCCGATCCGATAAACCTTCAACCAATTTTTTCTTTTTAACCAGTTCCAATAATTTTTTCGGGCCAATAATCATATTTACGTTTAAACTTTTCTAAATATCTTACCATAACTTAAAACTAAAAACGCCAACATTGCCATGGCCGCTCCGTAAAAAAATGCCGCCGACGGTTGCACTTTGGTCCATAATATTCCGGCAACAAAAGAAGCGATAATTGAAGCGATCGCCGTTCCGGTCTGATATAAACCAAAGTATGTGCCCGATTCCTTTTCCGTGATAAATTCAGAAATATATGCTTTGGATACTCCGTCGGTCGCGGCGATATAAATACCGTAAATTGGAAAAAGAATCCAAATTAAAAGCGGGTGGTTAATGATTCCAAATGAAAAATAAACTAATGCAAATACCAGTAAACCCACTGCATAAACCGTACGCGCTCCGATTTTATCAGCCAAAGACCCAGCCGGCATCGAAAACACCGATTGAAAAAAGTTATATAAAACATAAGCAAAAATTGTCATCGTGGTGGTTAATCCCAAATTTTTTGCGCGCAGAATCAAAAATGCATCAGAACTGTTTCCCAAGGCAAAAATAATACTAATAATGAAAAATATTATGAGTCGATCGTCCATCATTCGAAAGCTCGATACCGTGTTTTTCACCCGCCTCACCCCGCTCAGCGGGGCCCCAGGCGATTGGTTCAAAACAGGTATTTTAGCTTTCTCATTTTCCTCTTTTATAAGAATTGTTAATAGTAATACGCCTATGACCGCCGGAATGAAGGCAATAAAAAAAATTGTCCGGATATTTTCTTTGAATACGGTTAATAAAATTAGTGCCAATATCGGGCCAAGAAATGCACCGGCTGAATCAAATGCCCGGTGAAAACCAAAAATAAATCCCTTGTCTTTACTGGTCGTGTTTTGTAAAAGAATCGAGTCTCGGGCACCGGTGCGTAAACCCTTACCAAAACGGTCAATAAACCGAGCAAAAAGCACAAACGGCCAGACTGAAGCCAAACCAATTAATAGTTTTGAGATTGAACTAGCAGCATATCCAACAACCACAAAGATTTTTCGTTTATGGATTTTATCGGACAAATACCCGAAAATGAACTTACCCAGACTGGCAGTCGCCTCGGCAATTCCTTCAATCATGCCAACGATGAAAACCGGTGCTCCAAGGACGGTAGTAAGAAAAATCGGAACAATCGGGTAGATCATCTCCGAGGCCACATCATTAAAAAAAGAAACTAAACCAAGAACTAGAACATTTTTTGGTATCTTCTTCATAAAAATTTGCTGTTTATTATTGATTTGTTGATTTGTAATTTGTCATTTGATCTTTACTTACACTATCCCCATTTCTTTAATCTCAAATCCGCCATCAGTTTCAAAACTTAATTGGTAGATGGGTAAATCTTTGGCAATCTTCTTTAAGCGTTCAAAGAGAAGACTGTCACTTGATTCTAACAACACCTCATATAAATACTCTTCATCACAACCTGGATAAAGTTTGACCAGTTTTTTGTTAATTAATTTTTTGGCAATCTGCCGGACTCTAAATTTTACCCGATCTTGATGGTATAGGAAAACCTCTATGGTAACCGCTCCTTCATTAGTCTGTAATAAATATCTAGATTTAACACTATAATTCCCCGTGATGAAAATCACCGCTTGGTATTCTTTTTTACTATCAATAACCGGTTTCACCTGAAAAAACTCATCCTTTTCTTTTAACTCAAAACCGAAGTCTCGACCGGCAGAAAAAATCATCTCTTTTTCCTCAAAGGTTAATTCGTCAAAAACGAAGTCGGTCAGTTTAAGACGGTTGGCTAGAACTAATTCGCTTATCTCCGCTTTGTCCAATGACATTAAAATATTATATCATTGATTAATAACCTCACTGGCTCATGTTTAAAACGTTGTTTTGCAATAAAAGATGAGAAAGAGTTTGATTTTCACTAAATTTATTTTTATAATATTCTCCTTATGATTAATCACAAATGTGATGCATTTATTGTCGCCTGCATTGATTTTAGATTCCAGAAGTTTATCAAAAACTGGCTTGATAAGAATTTTAAGAACAAGACTTATGACTACGTCGGTTTTGCCGGAGCGACTAAGGATTTAAAAACGATCATGAAGCAGCTTGATATATCGGTCCGTCTTCATCAAATTAAACAGGTCGTTTTAATTCATCACGAAGACTGTGGCGCTTATGGAAAAGAATCAACTCATGACAGACATGTGGCCGATCTTGGAAAAGTTAAAAAAATTATTAAAAATAAATATCCAAAACTCCAGGTTGACCTTTATTATCTTCATCTTGACGGTATGTTCGAGAAAGTTTGTGGTAAAATATAGGACTTATGGCTGATGAAAGGATTACATTAATACAAACCCAAAAAAATTCTTTACTGAAGACCCTTACTCCTTTTATGCCTGTTTTCATCTTTTCTTTACAAAAATTCGGTTCCCAACAGTTGGCCGCTGCTTGGATTGGAGGAGTGGTTGGTGTTGGCTTGGGAACACAGTGTCCTAACGCTAAAGAAGCGGTGGTGATGGGACTGGCGACGGCAACGGTCATTGCCGCCGGCGCCTTTGTTCTGCGCAATTCGCTGGAACCGGTTCTTGTTCAAGCTTTTATTACAACGGCGATTTTTTCACTATTAGGAGACTTGGCCGGTTTTGCTGCTGTTGGTCGAAAGACACCAGAAACTGCCGACGCTACTTTCCATTAGGTTGAATAACTCAGACCGACTCGAATTTGATAGAATAAGTTTATGTCATCCCCTGTCTATGTCTTTGATTCAACCACAAAAGACGAGTTGAGCCGCGTCCGCGGCGTCGGCCGCTATCTCCAACTCCTCAAAGAAAACTTTCCTAAAAATACGATTTTTATAGATAAAATAGAGCGGATTAACACAGATTCTGTTTTTATCAATCCTTTTTTTAATTTCTTAAAACCTCCTTTACTAATGAAGCGGGTTGCCAAAAAACAGATTGCCGTCATTCATGACCTGATTCCTTTAAAATACCCTGAACATTTTCCCACCGGCATCCGTGGAAACATTAATATTTTTCTAAACAAACTAGCTTTAAGAAATTACGATTTGATCGTCACCGACTCCCAGACAAGCAAAAAAGAGATTCTCCAGTTATTAAAGATTGAGGAAAGTAGGGTAAGAGTAATTTATCCTTGCTTACCAAAGATGTTTACAGAATCAAGTCAAAAATCAAAAATCAAAAGTCAAAATTACAACTCAAAAGTAAAAAGTAAAGAAACTTTTGACTTTTCACTTTTAACTTCTAACTTTCTATTATATGTTGGTGATGCTACCTGGAATAAAAACTTAGTTAACCTTGCCCTGGCGATAAAAATAATTAATGTGCCATGTGTATTTGTGGGAAAAGTATTTAACGTTGTCAAAAAAGCGGGTGAAGATATTTGTTTTGAACCCGCCTTAATTAATCATCCTTGGCAAAAAGAATTTAAAGAATTTATTGAACTAACAAAAAACGATAAGCGTTTTATTTTTCTTGGTTATATTGATGACTATAAGTTAATCAACTTATATGAACAAGCTCGGGTAAATATCTTGGTTTCACGCGATGAAGGTTTTGGGTTTTCTTACCTCGAAGCCGCTAATTTTAACTGTCCATCAGTATTGTCTAACATCCCGGTTTTACGAGAAATATCAAAAGACAGAGGTGCTTACTTTGCCAACCCCAGCGATCCAAATGACATCGCCAACAAAATCGGCGAGGTCTATTTTAACCCAGATTTAAGAAAAAAACTTGGCTTTGAGGCTCAACAACAATCTTTAAAATTTAACCAAGAAAAATATAAAAAAGACTTGTTAACCCATTTGAAATAACTCTTTTGAATTATCTTCAGTTACTTTAATTAAATGTTTAATTGAAGTTTTTTTTAACTCAGCTATTTTCTCAGCAATTAAAACTAAGTTTTTCGGCTCATTTACTTGTCCACCGAAGTCTTGACAAAGGCGGAGATATTTTTCTTGAGAACGCAATGGTTCAGGTACTAAAAGAGGCGAGTCGGTTTCCAAAACTAATAACTCCAAAGGAATTTTTTTGACAAACTCTTGTTTGGATTTTGAGTAGGTGACATCGCCGTCAACACCAATATAAATATGATGGGCGAGGGCAAGCTCGAGCAATCTATCCTCAGCCTCACAGCAATGAAAAACCGCTCGCCTCGCCAAAGCTTGGGCGACGGCCGGCTCCCCTATTATTTTTAACAACTCCCCCGCTGCTTCCCGATTATGAATTACAAGACTTTTTTTATACTTTATCGCTAGCTTAATCTGTTCTTTGAACATCGTTTTTTGAAGATCTAAAAAATTATCGTTAATTTGATAATTCTTATATTTCGTTTTCTGATAATTATGTTTATCCAACCCAACTTCACCGACCGCTATTACTTTTCTGTGGGTTAATAATTCTTCGATGTTATTCAATAGGCGGGTGGTGGAAGAGGAAGGGCTCCCGGCAACGCGCAGATCTTGGGGCAATCTATCGGCAAGTCGAGCATTGACGGGAGGGAAACTTCCAACAGGACCCGCCTTAAACATTTGAAAAACATGATGAGGGTGTATTCCTACCGCCGCATAAACCTCTGGATATTTTTCTGCCAACTTAACCGCTTTTTTCGACGTTTCAACATCGGTTCCAGGAACAACAAACCGGTCTACCCCAGTTTCTTTGGCTCTTTTAATCACCTCTTCAATCCGACCAACAAAGGCTTTGAAATTTAGATGACAGTGAGTATCGAAAAACATAAGTTAAAAGTTAAAATTAAAAAGTTTTTTATTTAATACTTTTGACTTTTTAATTGTACTTTTGAATTTTGCCTTTTGACTTTTGACTTTCTGCTATAATTTTATCATGACCATCTTCATTGCCGCCGACCATCGGGGCTTTGAACTAAAAAATGCCCTAATTGAATATCTTCATGAAAAAAATATCCGGATTGAAGATTTAGGTAACTATCAATACGAAGCCGAAGACGATTATCCTGATTATGCCAAAAAAGTTGCCCAGGCAGTTTTACAAAATCCTACTGAATTTTTAGGTATAGTTATTAGTGGCTCCGGCGTCGGAGTTGCCATTACTGTCAACCGATCTAAGGGCATCCGCTGCGGCCTTGGTTTTGAAGCTGGTCAACTTAAACATACCCGCGAAAACGACCATATCAATGTCCTAGCTTTGGCAGCTGACTATCTTGATCCGGAAACCGCCAAAAAGTTGGTTGATGTTTTTATTGAAGCAAAACCCAGGCAAGAACAAAAATACCTCCGGAGAATAAAAAAATTGGATGAGCTTTAACTTATTGACCGCCTTTAACTAGGTAAAAAAGGGTGTTTATCCCAAAAGCGTTACTATCAAGATATGTGTAACAGACATTCCTTTGTGACATTGTCTCGCGATATTGAATCATTAGCTCAGCTGCTTTTTGACGGTAAAGCATAACTAGGTCGCTAGACGACAACTCAGAAATATAAGAATAATTGTGTCCAAAACCTAACGGCGGTTTATCTGCTTCGCCTGCCACACTAATAGGAATGACGTCGGCAATTAATTGTGTTATCGTGGTCCCCTCCGAAACCGCCCCATGTTCTAATTGGTGACCGGCCATAAAAGCCAACAGATATGGGACGGCTTCTTGTCCTAGTTTTAGATTATATTTTTAAAAAAGTCGCTCAGCCTGCCCACCCCAAATAGCATACCAACCCAAACTAGATTTGTGAGTTAAATTATGATCTTTTTTAAAGTTTACTTCATCGTCGGGGTGAATACCCATTGGCATCTTCAGGGCTTCAGAAAAGAATAAAGCAAATAATTCATTATCAATCTTTAGGTTGTGCTCTTTTGCGTATTTGGCAGCCACCTCATAGGCGGTTGCCGGGACTTTCAACGCTTCAGACGTAGTTATTCCATTTCCCCAAAGAAATGATCGTTCGTCATCATACCCTGGTTCTTTTTCGTGCTTATAGTTAAGCATTGCCTGCCAGACCTCCACCGGCAGAGTCGGTAGTGGATTACCTGTTTCGTCATTTTCCGGAAAACCCATGGCTACCAGCTTGTCTCTTAACCTGAGTTGTTCTTCCGGTCTTTTTAGACTCAAGGTCATTCTTTCGGTCGTAATTAAAGGACCACCTTTTTGATTGGCAGCAATTAACTCCTGATTTCTTTTTTCGTTGGCTTGTTTTGTTAAATATCCTGGTGAATAAAAGGTGACCGCCTCAATCGCTTTTTGAACGTTGGTTAAAGCCGCTTGCGCAGCTGATAAAGTTTGCTGGGCGCGTTTTAGTGCTCGTTGCACTTCCTGGATCGCCGTTTCCCTTTCTACGTTAGTTCTTTTCCCAAGCGCATGAACTGCTTTATCAGGTAATCTTGCCGCCAGTCCTGCAACAATATCGTTGGTTTTCTCTGCTTGTTTTTTTTGTCTTTCTAGATTTACTATGGTTTGTTCCACTTGTCTTAACCCCGCTTCTGCTTGTTCTAGTCTAGCCGGCGCCTGTTCGGCAGCTTTTCTTTGGTTTTTAATTATCGGCGTTAGTTTTTCCGTTCTTTTTTCTAATAGCTGGATTACGTTTTCGATTTTTGTTTGTTGAGGTCTTGCCGCATTTATCGCGTGCGCTTCTTCAGTCTTCGGAAAACCAGGCCGCCGTTCTACTCGTCTTTGAAACGGTGCTAAGGTGGCTGTAATTCTTGCGAGGGCTTCGGCTTTAGCAACTTTGTCTATATATGGCTGGACGGTGACGGGTTGTTCGGTCATATTAATATGATAGCAAAAATGTTTGCTGTCAATCGGTTGATTATTTGGATTATGACAACTCATTAATATGATTATGTGAAGATGAATTAATTGGTATAATTTAGCATGTCTATAAAAGCAGAACTCTTTGAGTTTGGCGATTACTGCCTTTCCACTCAAAAAAATCGGGTCGAGTTCAATTACCAAGTTATATTTAGTAATAGAAAAAGGGTCGCCTTTGGCGAAACAATAACTTTGCCCGATCAGTTTTCCCTATCACCGTCAGCTGAAAAAGTTTTTAACAAATGCCTACAAAGTCTTCATTTAATCTTAGGTATTAGTTACTGGAAACTGTTTATTCCAAAAAAAATCAAAATTAAATCTTTTAGTTTAACCAAGCAACAAGCCTTATTTTGGAATCAGGTTTATACAAAAGGCCTGGGTGAATTTTTCTATCAAAACAGAATCAAAAACTTTACTTCTTTGGTAGACTTTCCTTTTAAAACAGGTCTCGTCGTCAACTCGTCTTCTCTTCTTCGAAAGAATCGTTCTTTGGTCGCGGTTGGCGGTGGTAAAGACTCAATTGTCAGCCTCGAACTACTTAAAAAAAACGGTTTGCCTATTACCGGGGTTGTCGTGGAAACGGAAAAACACTACCTTTTTATTTCTAAGGTTGCTCAACAAGCAAACATTAATCTGTTAACGATCAAACGATCGCTTGATTCAAAAACCATTAGTCTAAACAAAACCGACAAAGTTTATAAGGGTCATCTGCCCATATCGGCCATTTATGCTTTCTTCGATCTGCTCGCCGCGGTTGTTTACGACTATCGCTATCTCATCTTTTCCAACGAAAGAAGTTCTAACGAAGGCAACCTCTCATATCAAGGAACTGTCATCAATCATCAATGGAGTAAATCATCAGAGTTTGAGACGCTGTTTAATGATTACGTCAAAAACTATATCACGCCTGACATCAAATATTTTTCTCTTCTGCGCCCCTGGCATGAGCTGCGAATCGCCCAAGAGTTTAGTCGTCACCCAAAATATTGGTCAGTATTTTCCAGTTGTAATCGTAATTTTTCCATTAGTCATACTCCTCCAAAAAATAGATGGTGTGGCCGGTGTCCGAAATGCGCCTCGATTTTTTTACTCCTAGCGCCTTTTATCCCTAAAAACAAACTTGTTTCTATCTTCGGTAAAAATCTTTTCAACAATCAGAGGCTTTTGGATACTTACAGAGGCCTTTTGGGATTAACTAAAACTAAACCGTTTGAGTGTGTTGGCACAGTCGACGAAACCCGTCTTGCTCTTTATTTAATCTGGCAAAAAAAAGTCTATCAAACCTCGACAATTATCAGATTGTTTGAAAAAGAAATTCTGTGCGCACTTGTTAATCCTCCACTTTTACAACAAAATGTTCTTAAGACTGGCGACTTAAACAATATTCCTAAAAACTTTAAGTTAATATTCCAACCATGAAACTGAATCAACTGGCTAATAAAAAAATTCTTATTCTGGGTTTTGGTAAGGAAGGACGGGCTAGTCTGAAATTTATTAAAAAAAGGGTGATATCGGCAGTTATTAAAGTAGCCGACAAAAATCTTTCCGCCGACTATCTAAAAAAACAAGGGGGGTTTGATTTGGTGATAAAAACGCCAGGAATTAAAAAAGAACTGGTAACCGCCCCTTATACGACCGCCACCAACATCTTTTTTGCCAACGTAAAAAATAAGATTATCGGTATCACCGGCAGTAAGGGAAAGAGCACCACTGCTTCTTTGATCTATCACATCTTAAAAACCGCCGGAAGGCCGGTTCACCTTGTTGGCAACATCGGTAAACCGATGCTGGACAAACTACTAAAGCCGATTGGAAAAGATGATGTCTTTGTCTGTGAACTCTCTAGTTACCAACTGGATGATATCAAATACTCGCCCTACATTACCGTTATCACCAATCTGTTCCCGGAACATATGAACTACCATGGCGGGATAAAAGATTACTATCGGGCTAAAAAAAATATCATTAACTATGTCAGGCCAAATGATTATTTTATCTACAACCCAAAAAACAAAATATTGTCTGATTGGGCAAAGCAAATTAACTGCCAGGTTCTGCCTTTCGAGGAAAGAATCACTGTCAGTCAACAAGACATCCCTCTTTTAGGGGAACATAATCGTGACAACATTAAGGCGGCCATTACCGTCGTCCATCTTTTTAAAATTTCTAACCATGTAATTGCCCAGGCGATAAAAACTTTTAAGCCCCTTCCTCATCGACTGGAATATGTTGGTAAATACAGTGGAATAATTTTTTACAACGATGCTCTGGCCACGACGCCGGAGGCGACGATAGAAGCGATTAAAGCCTTAAAAAACGTGGGGACAATTTTTTTGGGCGGTGAGGATCGAGGTTATCGGTTTATTAATCTAGTCAAAATTATTAAACAGTATCGTATTAAAAACATTGTCCTTTTTCCTAAAACTGGTCAAAAAATCTACCGGCAACTTAAACTTCAGTTTAATAAATTACCCCGTATTTTAAAAACCACCGATATGGAAGAGGCGGTTAAATTTGCTTATCAATGCACCCTAAAAAACTCGGTTTGTCTTTTGTCGACCGCCTCCCCCAGTTATAGTCTCTGGAAAAATTACGAAGAAAAAGGTAATTTATTTAAATCATTTGTTAAAAAATACTCTATTTAAACTCTGTTTTTATTTTATCTGGTACCGGCCCTCATTGGTTTTCTCGACCAAGCCCTTAATCTCCAGCGTCGATAAGTAATTAAGAATGATCTCTATCGGTTGTTGCGTTTTTTGACTAATCTCGTCGGCCAACAAAGGCTCATTATTAACTAATTCAACTATCCTTCTCTCATCGTCTGATAGTTCAACACTATTTAACTTATCTTTTATTTTCGCCGGCTTTAAACTATATTCCTCTAAGATATCTTCAACCGAAGTAACCAACTTCGCTCCCTGTTTAATAAGTAGGTTGGGCGCGCTCGACATGGCTGAGGTAATCGGTGCCGGCGGCGCAAATACGTCTTTCCCCTGCTCGGCCGCATAACGAGCGGTGATCAAAGCCCCGGAATGCTCGCCTCCCTCAATAATTAACGCTCCTCGCGAAAGGCCGGAAATGATCCGATTGCGGGCGACGAACAAGCCTTTCAATACCGTATGTCCCGGTGGAAATTCTGAGATAATCAATCCACTTTTATCGATAATCTGCTGATAAAGTCCGGCGTTGGCCGCCGGATAGACAATGTCTACCCCACAGCCAAGGACAGCAACGGTGTAACCACCTGCCTCGATGGCCGCCCGATGGGCGATGCTATCAACGCCGGTCGCCATTCCGGAAACAATGATAAAACCTAACTCTGAAAGTTGGGTGGAAAAGCTCCTCGCTATCTGTTGTCCATAGCTGGTTGGTTTTCTTGTCCCGACGATGGCAAAAAAAAATCCTTGATTAAGATCAACTTCTTTTATTTCACCTTTCACATAAAGACAGATTGGAGGATCAGAAATATTTTTTAACGACTTTGGGTAGGTTGAATCCATTTGGGTAACAAAACTAATTTTCTTTTTTTGTAGCTCTATGTCTTTTTGTTCTAAGCTAAACCTTTGCCGGAACTGAATAAATTTTTCCGTCAGGTTGTTTCCTAAAACGGTCACCAATTCAGCACGAGTCGCCAGGTATGCTTTTTCCGGGCTGCCAAAATGATCAATTAAGGTCCTATACCTCATCGGCCCGATGCCATAATAATGAGAAAAACCTAGACAACAAAGTCTGTTTATTTCCATAATTAATCGGGACAAAAAAGCGAAGATAACAAATTTGTGCGACCTGGGAGGTGCGCATCCTGAGCCTGTCGAAGGAGAGCACGCCCACGGAGCAACAAATTTCGTTATCGAGCTTTTTATTAATTATCCTATCAGAAACTTTTTCTTTTGTCTGTAGACTATCGTCTACAAAAACTACCACTTGACAAAGCAGATTAAGTTGATTTAGAATTTAATCCATGAGATTTATTCAGGTTGTCTATGCTGCTGATACCATTACCGATCAACTGCCGTTTGTAATTCCAACGCTGGCGACAATTTTGACTTTTGCCATAAAATTCTTCTTTATCTTTTGCGGGCTGGCGGCCTTAATTTATCTCATTCTCGGCGCCTTTTCCTGGATAACTTCTGGTGGCGATAAAGAACATGTTTCTAAAGCCCAACAAAAAATTCAGGCGGCCGTCATCGGCTTAATCGTCCTCGTTTTGGTTTTGTCTCTTATCATCGTCATCGAACAGGTAATCTTTAATCAACAGGTCTGCTTTGGGATAACCTGTCCGATTAAATTTGATTCCTTATTAAAACCAAAATAAGCTACTTTATATGATTAACGACTGGGACCCAAACTGCATGGTGGGTGATGTCCCAACATTAAAATGCTTTGAATCTGTCTTTAGCAATATTTTATCCGTTGCCTCCGTTTTTATCATTCTTGTTCTTTTTATTATGTTTGCCATTGGTTCGTTTAGTTATTTGACTTCTCTCGGCAATCCGGAGAAGGTGAAAAAAGCCCAGGGAACGCTGAAGTTTGCTGTTATTGGCTTTATTCTTTTTACCGGTTCTTATCTTATCATGAATATTATTTGCTATGTTGCCTTTGGCCAAGTAGGTTCCAGCTGTCCGCTCTTCAAGTTTGAACTGCCAGGACCGTAGAATTAATTTCTCGTTCTTAATTTTTATTTTTTATTCAATTCCGATTAAATCGGAACTAAGAACTGAATAAGAATTAAAAACTTTATTTCGTTGGTGTTATAAAAATTACCTTTACTCCCTTTTCTTCGGGAATAGGAGATTTGATCCGATTTTTTTCCCGGATGAAGTTATAACCGACAAAAATCATCAAGGCGATCCCGATGGTGATTAAAATCAAACCTATATATCTCATAAGTTAACTTTTTCCTTTATTAAAAAACCCGGTCTTCCTTGGACCTGCTGATATACCTTGCCGATATATTCACCGATTATACCAACGGTTAACAGTTGAATACCACCCATAAACATGATGCCGACGAAAATGGCTGTCCAACCAGTCACCCAATGAGAAGGCAGTAAAAACTTACCTAAAACGGCGTAGACGATGCCTAAAAAACCAACCAAGGCCGAGGTAAAACCAAGATAAATGGCCAACCTCAGTGGTTTAATCGAAAAGGAAGTAATTCCATCCATGGCAAAATTCATCATTTTTGAAAAAGTATAGTTGGTTTTTCCGGCAAACCTTTTTTCTCGAGTGAACTCGACGTACTCTGCTGGAAACCCTCCCCAGGCGACCAGGCCGCGCAAGAATCTCGACCTTTCCGGTAATCGGTTAATAAAGGCCACCACTTCTTTGTCTAAAAGACGAAAGTCACCGATATCTTCAGGAATTAATGTATCGGAAAGGAAGTTAATAAATTTATAAAAAAATTTGGCGGTCTGTCTTTTAAAAAAACCGTCCACTTCTCTTTTTACCCGTTTAGCATAGATAATTTTTACCCCCCTTTGCCATTTTTCTATCATCTGGGGAATAATTTCCGGCGGGTCTTGCAAATCGGCGTCCAGAGTGACGACGCAGTCACCATTCACCAGTTGATATCCGGCCGTCAGGGCTTGTTGATGACCAAAGTTGCGTAAGAAAGAAATGAGTTTAATATTTTTATTTCCTTTCGCTTTCTCTTTAATTATCTTTGCGGTGGTGTCTTTTGATCCGTCATCAACAAAGGTTACTTCGTGACGAAAATTTTTTATTGCCGCCAATAGCCTTTTAAGAAGTGGCTCAATATTTTTTTCTTCATTGAAGACAGGGATAAGAATTGATAGGAGAAAATCTTGCGCCATGAAGAAATTATATCATTTTTTAGTCCTCCGCGTCTTACTTCAACACTAAGCTCATCGTCATTCACTCGGCGTGTTGAAGAGCGACGTTTGGAGGACATAAGAGTTTCTAATCCTCGATTTTCTCGGAAAGAAACTCTAATGTTACGGGGCCAAGAGTTGAACTTGGTCTAGGAGATTATGAGCCTCCTGTGCCACCGTACACTACCCCGTAAATTAAATACGCTTTAATTATAAATCAAAACTTAATTAATTTCTACCCATTCTGTTCTGTTAATCTTTCCAGTGTTTTTAGTTTTTATGAAGATGAGGTAAGCTCTTGACAAATTTCACCGATTAACTGCGGACCTTCAAAAATCATTCCCGTTATCAACTGAACCAAATCGGCACCGCAGTTTAACTTATTAACAACATCATTTGCATTAAAAACGCCACCGCAGCCCACAAGAGTCGCTTCTTTCCCAAATTTGTTTCGTACATGAGCTAATAATTTATTAGCATTATTGACCGTTGGCTTACCGCTGAAATTACCGATAAAGTTAGAAAAATATTTTATTTCTTTTTTATCGAAAGCCTGATTGTTTCTGTTTTTAACCAAGTTGGAAAAAATAAAACCTCTGATTTCCTGGCTCAAGGCAACCCTTACTAATTTATCACATTCTTCCTCATTAATCTCATTGGGTATTTTGATAAAAATCGGTTGTTTTATTTTTAGCGCTACGACCGCTTTGGTTAATGCTCTAAAATTTTTCTCTTCCGCAAAAGACTCGGTCATCGTCGTGTTCGGACAACTAATATTCAGTTCAAAATATTTAACATATTTTCTTCTTTTAAAAAGATTAAAAGTGAATAAATAGTCATCAATTGCTTTATTGATCGTGGTTATCGATGGAGAATTGGTGCTGCCAACACTAATTCCTATTGTGTGGCCGGAAAGGTTTTTTGTATCTAATCTTGAGGCGATGACGACCGCTCCTTCAGACTTAAATCCTTTATTGACTAACAGAGAACGGGATTTTGGTAATCTTGCCAATCGTGGTTTTTTGTTTCCCACATATGGCTTAGCCGTTACCGTTCCAACCGTATTAAAACCAAAGCCGACATATTTCATTATTTCCGCCAGGTGCCCGTCGTAATCAAATCCGGCCGCTAAACCGATTGGATTGCTAAAGCTTACTCCTAAAACGGTTTTTTTTAGTCGCAAATCCTGATAAGAAAGTAAAAAAGAAACTAATTTCTCACAACTCTCCAAACTTTCTCCTACTTTACTAATACTGTCATGAATAAACTCTGCGTCCATTTTAAAGGCAAGAGGCTTAAATATATTTTTATATAGGGCTTTAATTATTTTGTGCTTGTAGTTCATGTTAATTCATATATTATAATTGTTTTAGATGAAAAGAACGAATCTTGAGAGTTAATCTTCTTTGGCTCGATACTGTAAGGCTTCGGCAATGAAGTTTGCCTCGATTTTATCCTGACCATCAAGATCGGCAATCGTCTGGCCGATTTTTATAGTTTTAAAATATGATCGGGCGGAAAGGGAAAGCCTAGAAATGGCCTGTTTTAGAAGATCAACTGCTTTGTCGGTCAACCGGCAGTATTTTCTTACTTCAGCCGATCCCATCTCTCCGTTAGTTTTTATTGGCAAATTTTGAAATCTTTTTCGCTGTTTTTCTCTTGCTTGAATTACTCTTTCCCTTACTTTACAACTCTTAACTCCTGACTCAAAGCTCGAAAGCTTTTCTTCTTCCACCGGCGGTACATCAACATGAAGATCTATTCGATCAAGTAAGGGACCAGAAATTCTTTTTTTATACTTTAAAATTGTTCCTGGTAAGCAACGACAGCTTTTTTTCGGATGACCCAAATAACCACATGGGCAAGGGTTGGAAGCGGCTAGAAGCAAAAACCTCGAAGGAAAGGTGAGACTACCCGAGGCACGAGAGATGGTAACCCTTCCGTCCTCAAGGGGTTGCCGTAAAGCCTCTAACACCGACCGGGGGAACTCGGGAAATTCATCCAGGAATAGAACTCCTCGATGAGCTAAGGAAACTTCCCCCGGTGCCGGTTTTGTTCCGCCACCGACCAAACCAATCCGAGAGATTGTGTGATGGGGAGAACGAAAAGGCCGGCAACGAACAAAAAAATCATTTTTTAAAAGTCCACAGATCGAATATATTTTTGAAACTTCCAGGACCTCATCCTTATCCATCTCCGGCAGAATCGACGGCAAGGCACGGGAAAGCATGGTTTTACCGGCTCCCGGCGGACCTTTTAGGTGGAGGTTGTGAAAACCGGCAGCGGCAATCATCATCGCCCGCTTGGCTTGTTCTTGCCCTTTTATGTCTAAAAAATCAAATTCATATTCTTCATTTTTAGTTAAACTGGACCAACTGATCCTTTCCTGAGGCAACATTAGTTTTTCCCCGTTTAGATGAAGAATCAAGTCGGCTAGATCAAAAACGGGAAAATTATCTAAATCGTCTATTAGAGCTGCTTCCATCGTATTTTTTATTGGAAGAAAAAGATTTTTAATCTTTTTTTGGGCCGCCAAAATAGCCACCGGCATTACCCCGGTCACCGGCCTCAACCTTCCTTCCAATGACAACTCACCAAGAAAAAGACTATTATCAAGAGCCTCTTTTTTTATCATGCCTGAGGCGGCCAAAATGCCGATGGCAATTGGTAGATCAAAACTCGACCCTTCTTTAGGAAGATTGGCCGGCGCTAGATTAACGGTAATACGAGAGTCGGGAATCTCAAAACCGGTGTTAATAATCGCCGTTCTCACTCGATCTTTCGCTTCGTCAACCGCTTTATCCGGCAGACCGACAATAGTCAAACTGGGAAAACCTTTGCCGGCCACGTCAACCTCTACCTCAATCAACACTCCTTCCAATCCAATCGTTGTTCCGGAAAAAACCTTGGCCAACATTTTTTATTGATTAAACTACTAACTGACCTCAGGCCGATTATAAACCAAGTCGCTGTTTTTGACTATGGACTATCGTCTACAAAGTGAGGTAATTGGAGTATTAGAAAGCTATATTTTCTTCAAATAATCAACTTAGTCCTGGCGCCGTAGGGGGGCTTTCGGGCTGCTTTCTTTTAATAAAAAGTGTAATCAAAATAATTATCACAATAACAAGTATGAAAATAAGAACTCCAATTAAAATTAACCCGTTGGCTGGGGTCTGTTTTACCGGTGAAGTGGTGGTATTAACTGGGTTAACCGTCGGTGAAATATCTGCCTTAGTAATTTCCTTCCCCTGCTGGTTTTTAAAGACAAAAGGGTTTGTTTTGTTTTCAGCCAAGTATTTTTTGTTTTGACTAATAAAGTTTCCCGTGGTGGCCTTAACCAGTGAACCGGTAACGGTTGTATATCTTAAACCATAGGGCATAGTGGGAAGGTTTTCCGAGGTAATTTTAAAGTATCCTTTCTCATCAGTGGTTGTTTGATAATAGGGCTTATTGGAAAAACTCAGATAGACTCCAACTTGAGCGTTGGGGAGAATTTGACCTGAGGCATCATAGGCATAACCTTCAAGATAGGTGGGAATGGGATCAAATTTAACGGTGGTTGACTGTTGGGTTTGGGCTTCAACTCTTTTAAACAGTGAACCAACCATCGAAAGTACCTTACCAAAGAAACCAGATTTATTGGCTAACTGTGTTAGGTCGGTTTTAGTTAAAACAAGTTGGCCAAAGTATTCCCCTTTCTCTTTGTCAAAAACCGATTGATCAATTTCCGCCTTAAACTCACCTTTTTTATCTGCTTGAAGCTGAAGTAATTGTTTTCCCTGGGCTTCAGAGTCGGTCTCGGTTGGGATATATGACCAAAATGTTACATTGGTAAACGGGTGAGAGACTTTGCCCTCAATAACAATTTTCTGGTTAATGGGTTCAGTGTTGTAGAAATAACTCATTAGTTTGGGAGGGTTGTTGGTTGGTTGACCAAGGGATTTGACAGGAATGTCACGGTGTTGAATTGATCCGGCCTGAACAATTTCTTCACCGGTTGCCGCCGGGTAGATTTCAGAGTAAATTTTGGTGTAATTGGAATGAAGAGCTGTCAGGTTGGTAATGGGAAAAGTATAGTTGGAACCGGCCACTATTAGTTTGTAAGTTGCGTCGGGAACGACAAAACTAAATCCTCCGTCTTCAGCCAGGGTCTGGGGATTAATAATATTCCCCCCAAGCATGTCATTGGTAGTCACTGGAGTAAAGTTGCCTCCGGCTCTTTTCATCAACAAAGTAACTGTGGCTCCCATCACCGGTTCAAGACTTTGGCTGTCAAAAACACGACCAAATGGATCCCAAGCAACAATAAGACAGTTTTTTGCCGTATTAAGAAAATCAAAACCAAAAGTTTGCTGGTGCAATGCTCCTCCGCTTCCAACCGCGGCCGTTGGTGATGGAGTAAAGTAGTTGAGGGCTAAATACTTAGAATGCATCCCATTATGTAGTTCATGGTTTGCATTCCACTCTACTGTGCCGATTTCCCCGACGGCGTCACTTTTAACGGGATTATGGGGTATCGAACTGATAAATTTGAATGCACCGTTTAAGAGAGCGGTGTTGTCTTGTTTATATACTATTTGATCTAAGGCCGATTTACCGGTGGTACAGATTTGTCCATGGTCGGTTGAAATACACTCAAGAATATATGTGTCGCTATTTGGTAGGGGTTTGGCTTTATCATCAGCCCTGAGCTTAACCAGTTCGTTTCCAGGAGTAATAACCCCTCTATCGATTTTTAAACACACCCAATGTTCTGACTGCTGTTGAGAGAAAACAGGAAAAGGGGAAACAAAACAAGAGAACGAAAAAAATATTATAAAAATAAGAACCTTCTTCATATTTATGATAATAGTAAAATATAATAACCGTTGTCAAGTGAATAATTTTCAATTATCATTAAATTTATTATTAAATTGTCTATGAAAAAAACTAGTTTGATTATTTTTCTTTTTATTAGTTATTTTTTTCTTTGGCCAAGATTTTTATCGGCCTCAGTCTTAGCGGTAAAATACAGTTTGGTTGCCCCTAACCCTCCATACACCCGTGGGCAAACAATTCGTTTCACTATTAATATAGACACTCAGGGAGCAACAATAAAAACCGGGCAAATAGGTATGACCTATGAAACCCAATATCTTGAATTTGTCAGCACCACGCCTGGAAACGCAATGACAACGGTTTCCACCTCTCAACTCGAGGGCGGCAAGTTGCTTCTATCTGGTGAAAATACGACTGGATTCTCAGGCGCCGGTGTTTTTGCTTATGTCGATTTAAAACTTATTGCCACCAGCGCCGGAGAAACAGAGCTTTGCGTTTTATGGGCACCTTCGAT
>PEUF01000056.1:0-8331 GCA_002780795.1 Candidatus Roizmanbacteria bacterium CG02_land_8_20_14_3_00_36_15
TGATAGACTTTCACTTTAACCTTCTGGCCGATTTTGACAATCTGATGCGGATTTCGAACAAACAAGGACATAAGCCTTCCACCCTACGGGTGGTAAATTGGTAAATAATTCGAATTTTTTAGATTGTTAAAACGATTAAAAAACTCATTTTGTAGACTATAGTCCGTTGATATCTTTCTCTGACACCCGTAGGGTGTAATTATGACATCAAAAAGACTACCACTTGCTATCGGTGAGTTTTATCATGTTTATAACAAATCAATTGCCGATGAAGATATTTTTTACAACTTAAAATATTTAAATAAAATTTTAGAAATAGTTGAATATTATCGTTATGACCAGAGAATGAAACTATCTAGATTTCGTCGTTTACGTAGATCATTACAAAAAGATTATTTAAAAGATTTTAAAAAATCCAAACTCTTAATAGATATATATTCTTTTTCTTTTATGCCAAACCATTTTCATTTTCTTTTAAGACAACTTGAAGATAATGGAATTAAGAAATTTCTTAGTAATATTCAAAATAGTTACGCTAAATGCTTTAATCTTATAAATAATCGAGACGGCTCGTTGTTCTTAAATAGCTTCAAATACAAAAAGATTAATAGTGAAGAAGTTTTTATCCATGTATGCAGATATATTCACTTAAATTCGATCACTTCACATTTTATCGAGTTTGACCAATTAAAAAATTATCCCTTTAGTTCTTACTCTTGGTATTTAAATAACAACTTAAATAGATTTATCAATACTGGATTAGTAATGAATCACTTTAAATCTAAGGAAAACTTCACGAAATTTCATCAAGATCAAGTTGATTATCAAAGAAGGTTAAAAAAAATTAATAATTTATTGCTTGATGGATAAATTCGAAATTTCAAAGTCTATCTTTTAGGTGGGCTTGGAACATTATTTCCAATTAAAAGACTGTTAGAATAACTCCGATTCCACCTTACGGGTGGAAGACTTTAAAAAAGAAATAATTTTGTCCGCGCTTTGTTCAACTTTGAAAAAAAAATGTCGATGATCAGCGTCTTTGACAAAATGAGAAACGATTTTTGGACTTTTTGATAAAAATTCCATTTGATTTTTTATAAAAATTAAATCATTCTCCGAATAAATTGCCAAGGTTGGAATATCTTGAAAAAAATCATTGACGCAAAAATTTTTTAATTGCTCCATTAGACAATAAGAAACACTAAGACTCATGTTCTTATTTTCTTTAAATAACTGTTTTGTATAGTAGTCATTTTTAATCTTAATATAATTTTGATAACTGGTTACCTTGATTAAATAATTCATTAATAATGTATAAAGATTATTTAATAAGCTCTTTGCCTTAATTTTTTTTAAAAATCCAAGATATTTTAAATAAGGTCTGTATTTAAAAATATCTTTTCCGTCATAAAAAGACGATACCAAAATTAACTTTTGTGGAATAACCGATTTTCTTTTTACAATATTAATTGCTAAAGCTCCGCCAAAAGAATAACCTAAAAGAGAATAATTTTAAAATTTAAAGCTCAAAATAAAATCTTCAATCGTCTTTATGAATTCTTCTAGGGTAAAATTATCCTTAGGTAACGATGAGTAACCGCCAAAACCTGGTAAATCTAGAGCAATAAAACGTATTTTTGCTTTTCTTCTTATCGAATATTTTATACAAGGAACAAAAGCCGTTGATGAAGAAGGATACGGAGGTAAACAAAATAGTGGCTGGCCGTTACCAACATCTTTATAAGCAATTTTTACACCATTAACCTCTTTAAACTTAATATCCATTTATCATTTTTAGCCTTAGGGTGTTATTTAATCATCTGAAGATTTATTCGACCCTGATTGTCAATTTGATAGACTTTCACTTTAACCTTCTGGCCGATTTTGACAATCTGATGCGGATCACGGACGAATCGATCGGACATTTTAGAAACATGAACCAGTCCTTCTTTTCCGGGTAAAAACTCAACGAAAGCGCCAAAAGGCAGAATTCGCTTTACCTCTCCTTCAAACTCTTCTCCTATCTCCACCTCTCTGGTGATGTTTTCTATCGCTTGAATGGCCATCTCTACTTTATCTTTATCAATACCGCTGATTGTTACTTTACCTTCGTCGGAAATATCAATCTCGGTCTCTGTTTTGGCGATCAAAGCCCTGATGTTTTTGCCACCCGGACCGATTATCTCACCGATTTTGTCAGCCTGCGGAGTCAAAACTACTACTTTAGGCGCATACTGTGACAGCTCTTTTCTTGGTATGGCAATGGTTTTTTTCATCATCGCCAATATTTGCTCGATTGCCTTTTTGGCTTTTTCAAAAGTTTCTTTAATTATTTTGTCGGTTAAACCAACATTTTTTACATCTAACTGTATCGCTGTAACTCCTTTCTCCGTTGCTGCCACCTTAAAATCCATCTCGCCGGAGAAATCTTCAATACCCATGATGTCAGTAAGAATAATGTAGTCATTGTCTGATTTGCTCATTAGCCCCATGGCAATACCGGCGACCGGAGATTTAATCGGTACACCCGCATCCATTAAAGCCAAGGTTGACCCACAAGTGGAAGCCATCGAGGTCGATCCATTAGAAGACATCACTTCGGAGACAACCCGAATGGTATAAGGAAACTCTTTGCTGGTTGGTAAAACCGGTTCAATCGCTTTTTCGGCCAAGGCTCCGTGCCCTACTTCCCGTCTTGATGGCCAACCAATTCGTCCGGTTTCACCAACAGAGTAAGGCGGCATATAATAATGGTGGATATAATGTTTAGCCTCTTCTCCTTCCGGTCCTTCAATTAACTGTTCTAGTCGGGGCGCTCCCAGAGTCACAATTGACATCACTTGAGTATCACCACGATTAAACAAAGCTGAACCATGAGTCCGAGGGAGGACGGAAACCTCGGCGCTCAGCCGACGGACATCGTTCGGACCGCGACCGTCAATTCTTTTTTTTGTTTTAAGGATTTTTTCTTTAACCATTTCTTTGGAAAGATAGTCGATGGCTTTTTCGATCTGTTTACGATCGAACTCCTCTTTATATTTCTCCATCACCTCACCGACCATGATCTGAAGCGCTTCGTTATCGTCAAACTCCTTTTCCGCCTTTTGCAGAATCATATTATCGATATTATTTTTGAAGTCTTGCTTTAAAATATTAAGAAGCTTTTGATCAACTAAAGGTTTGTCAACCACCTCTTTTGACTTTCCAACCTTTTTAGCCATTTTTTCAATAAAGCTGATTATTTTTTTGTTTTCACTTTTGGCTATTTTTATGCCTTCGATTATCAACGATTGGTCTAACTCTTCGGCTCCTGTTTCAATCATCACTACTCTGTCTTTATTGGATGAAACGATTAAATCGAGATTGGAGTATATCTGATCGCCTTCAGTGGGATTAACAATGAATGATCCCTTACCGTCGTTTTTAATATAACCCATTCTTAAAGTACTAATCGGTCCTTGCCATGGAATTGGTGAAAGATGCAAAGCGGCCGAGGTGGCAATCGCCGACAAAATATCTGCTGAGTTTACCCCGTCAACCGAAAGAAGAGTAATAATAATCTGGATTGCCTTTCGATAGTTTTTCGGAAAAAGTGGCCGGATAGAACGATCAATCAACCTCGCCTTTAAAACCGCATCATCTGACGGTCGTCCTTCTCTTTTCACCCAGCGCGATCCCTTAATTCTGCCGCCGGCATAGAGTTTTTCTACATATTCAACCTGTAAAGGCAGATAGTCGATTTCCTCCCGCTCATGACCAACGGTTACCGTCACTAAAATACAGGTTTCACCAAGACGGGCAAAGATCGAGGTGGTGGCCGCCTGGGCCAGTTTACCTGTTTGGAGGATAAGTTTTTGTCCATTTATTTCGATCGAATCCTCAATAATATTCATATAGATTTTTAAGTTAAAGGTTAGAAGTCAAAAAGGAAAAGTATTTGAATTATTTTTTCAGTCCTAACTCTTTAATTAACTTTTTATATCTTTTTTCGTCTAATTTCTCGAGGTAGCTTAAAATCCTGCGTCTTTTAGCAATTACTTTAAGCAGACCTCGTCTGGAATGATTGTCTTTTTTATTTTTGTCAAGATGGTCAACCAAATTTTTAATTTTATAACTAAGAAGAGCTACCTGGACTTCTGGAGAACCAGTATCGCCTTTTTTTTGGGCAAACTTCTCAATGATTTTCTGCTTATCATCAGGCAATTTCACCATAGAAAAAGATTATAATTGATGAAGGATAAAGTTGCAAGAGAATTTATGGGTAAAAAATTAATCTTACCTTTCATTTTAATCGTTCTTTTAGCTCTAATTATCTTTTATATTCCACCAGAAAATAGTAATATAGTAATTCTATTTATCTTTCTTTTTTCCTTTCTTATTTACCTGTCATTATCCGTATTATTCAATAAGAAAATCGGTTTGATCTCAGCTTTTTTTGTCGGCTTGTTTCTCTCGGTCAACTACCTTGTTGGTTTCGAAATAATAAATACCATTCTCCTTATTTCTCTTTTCTTCGCCCTAAAAATCTTAATGAAATGATTTATAATTAATCTATTAGTTAATGAAAAAATTTTTTTATATTACTACCACTGCTCCTTACGTCAACGCCAAACCCCATATCGGTTTTGCCCTGGAAATCGTCCAAGCCGACGTCTTAGCTCGATTCAAAAGAGAACAGGGATATGAGGTTGCTTTCGGTTTTGGTACCGATGAACACGGATTAAAAATTTATCGCAAGGCGCTTGAAGAAAAAAAGGGTCCTCAAATTTATTGTGATGAGTATGCAAAAAAATTTGATAATTTAAAAACCGTTCTTAATGTTACCTATACTCATTTTATCCGCACCACTGACCCTAAGCATATTCAAGCTACCCAAGAATTTTGGAAACGCTGTTATAAAAAAGGTGATATTTATAAAAAAAATTACCGGATTAAATATTGTGTTGGCTGCGAGTTAGAAAAAACCGATTCTGAGCTGGAAAATAACTCGTGCCCGCTTCACCCCAATTTAAAAATCGAGGTCTACGATGAAGAAAACTATTTTTTCCGATTTTCCAAATACGAAAAAAAATTACTCGAGCTTTATGAAAAAGTTCCTGAATTTGTCATACCAAATCATCGACTTAAAGAGATAAAAACTTTTGTTGAAAAGGGACTAGTAGATTTTAGCATTTCGCGTTTAAAAAATAAGATGCCTTGGGGTGTCGCTGTCCCTGATGATTCAAATCAAGTGATGTATGTTTGGTTTGACGCTTTGATTTTTTATATTTCAAACATTGGTTGGCCAAACAATCAAAAAGAATTTAATCAATGGTGGCCGGTAGTCCAGGTGGCTGGAAAAGACAACCTTCGTCAACAAACCGCCATCTGGCAAGCGATGCTTATGTCGGCCGGTCTAAAAAATTCCAAACAAATAATGATTCACGGTTTTATTACTGCTAATGGCCAAAAGATGAGTAAAAGTTTAGGGAACGTCATCGATCCTTTTAAACTCGTTAAAAAATATGGTAGCGACGTTGTCCGCTACTATCTGCTTCGAGAAATTCCAACTTTTGACGATGGCGACTACTCTGATCAACGCATGCTGGAAATTTATAACTCTGAGTTAGCCAACGAATTAGGCAATCTTGTTTCAAGATTGACTACCCTCGCCGAGAAAGACGAACTGACCGTCAATAATGAAACAGTGAAACAATTTAACAATTTAACAATTCAACAATTTAACAATTTTCAGTTTAATCTAATTCTTGAAGGTATCTGGAAAGAGATTAAATCGTTAAATAAACAAATCGATGATTTCGCTCCCTGGAAAAAATCAGCCAAGGATCGAAAAGATTTCCTATTACAATGTTTTAAAACATTGAAGTCAATCGGCTGGGAACTTCAACCGTTTTTACCAGAAACCGCTGACAAAATTCTCCAAGCGACTCAAGGAAAAATCAAAAAACTCCCGCCTCTTTTTCCTAGACTTTAAACACGATTAACTTTATAACTTGATAACTAATTGTTAAAATGTTCCTTATGGTCGAAAACGTTGAAAAAAAAATTAAGCCCGTTTCAAAAAGTTTTGTGATAAAACTGGTTATTTTTATCGGTATCGGCTACTTCGTTTTTTCCATTTTTTACAAACTCCCCAATCCAGCTAGTTTGAAGGAATATAAAGTCGTTCCTCTTTCCACCCATATTTTAGATCGAAACGGAAAACTCCTTTATGAAATCTACCGTGAACAGAGCCGAACAGCCATCAAACTAGATCAACTACCCAAATATGTGGCTCAGGCGACGATTGCCATTGAAGACAAAGACTTTTATAAACATGGTGGCGTATCTCTATTCGGGGGAATGCTAAGAGCAATTAAAGATACGGTCTTGCGGCAAAAACTTCAGGGCGGTTCTACCATCACTCAACAACTAATTAAAAGTGCTTTACTCACGCCTGAACGAACGATCCGAAGAAAAATCCGCGAAATTATCTTAGCTTTATGGACAGAGCGAATCTTTTCAAAGAATGAAATCCTGGAAATGTATCTTAATCAGGTTCCTTACGGAGGAGCCGCCTATGGCGTCGAGGAAGCGGCCAAGATCTATTTTTCTAAACACGCTAAAGAACTGACTCTTTCCGAAGCGGCCCTTTTGGCCGGTTTGCCACAGGCGCCGTCAATTTACTCGCCTTTTTACAATCCCGATCTGGCCAAAGAAAGAAGAAATAGCGTATTGAAAACGATGTATACCGCTAAATACATAGACAAGAATACCTATGAAAAAGAAACTCAAAAAGTATTAAAAATTAATCCTCCGAAAACTTCGATTAACGCCCCTCACTTTGTCTTTTACGTTAAGTATCAGCTAGAACAAGTTTATAGCTTACAGCAAATTGAAGAAGAAGGCTTAAAGGTAACCACAACCTTAAATTTGGAAGTTCAGAAACAGGCGGAAAATATCCTTAAGAATGAGTTGGAAAAGATTAAAGAATTAGACGTTACCAATGGTGCTATTTTGGTTACCAGACCGCCGACGGGTGAAATCCTCTCCATGATCGGATCAGTTGACTATTTTGCTACTGCCTCCGGCGCCTTCAATGTCGCCACCGCCTTACGTCAACCGGGTTCATCAATCAAACCTCTCAACTATGCCGTTGGCCTCGATCGGAAACTGGTTACCCCGGCTACGGTTTTTCTTGATGTTCCAACCTGTTTCTTGGCCGCCGGACAACCAAAAACTTACTGTCCAGTAAACTATGATGGCCAGTTTCATGGACCAACCCAGTTAAGATTTACTCTCGGCAACTCCTATAATATTCCTGCCGTAAAAATGCTAGCTTATAATGGAGTAGAAAACTTCATCGCTTCTGCTTCCGCTTTCACCATCAGCACTTTTAAAGACCCAAAAAAATATGGTCTGTCTCTTACCTTGGGTGGAGGTGAAGTAAAAATGACCGAGATGGCTCAAGCCTTTTCTGCTTTTGCCAATCGCGGTATTGCCAAAAAATTAGTCTCAATTTTAAAAATTGAGGATAAAAACGGCAAGGTGCTTTACCAACTTAAAGATCCAAATTTAATTAAAGATGTCAAGAAATCTTTACCGTCGCCGAATTTTTTTGCGATCACCGGCTCAAAAGCCATTTCTCAGGAGACCGCTTTTTTGATTTCACACATTCTTCTCGATAACAACGCTCGATCAGCCGCTTTTGGAGACCACTCATATTTAATTATCCCCAATAAAGCCGTCTCTGTCAAAACCGGCACCACTGATGATAAAAAGGATAACTGGACTATCGGTTTTACCCCAAATTTTTTAACCGCCGTTTGGGTGGGAAATAATGACAATACACCGATGAATCCTTATCTGACTTCGGGTGTCACCGGTGCCGCTCCTATCTGGAATCAGGTCATGAGTTATGTTCTCAAAAACCAATCAGATCTTTGGCCGGTCCGGCCGGCCGACGTCGTTGGTAAACAAGTCTGCTGGGACAACGGAACCTTAGCTGAAAAGAAAGAAGACGGCAGTGAAAGCTGCCAATCACGCTTTGAGTATTTTATAAAAGGAACTGAACCAATAAGTAGTGTAACTATGAAAGAACTCCTTCCTATTAATAGAGATAGCGGCCGACTTACGCAAGTCGATGATCCCAATATCGAACTACAAGAAAAAACGGTGATTAAAGATATGTTTTCGATTTACTGCGTTGATTGTAATCATGAAGGTGAACAACAACAAACAATCAAATTATAAACTCGTTGTTAGTGAAGCACTCCTCGAGCTTATGGAACACCACGTGGGGTATCCCACTGTGGCGCTCGAGGCATCTACCCAAGCAGGGTTTCGGAGTGC
>PEUF01000056.1:8410-10285 GCA_002780795.1 Candidatus Roizmanbacteria bacterium CG02_land_8_20_14_3_00_36_15
AAACAATTGTTTACTTTTACAAAAATATTCTGTAAAATCTACATATAATCTATTTCTTAATTTACTAAGTTCGAAGAATACGGATTGGACAACTTTTATAATTAAATAATAAAGAAAGCGAAGATACCTGTTTCCAAAGTTTTTTAAGGAGCCCGATGAATTTGGAGGGGGTGTTCCTATTAAAGTTTGAAACACGGTATCAAGCTTTATTGATTAATGAAAAAACGTATTCGAGAACTTTCAATAACTATGGATATTCCTCTAGCAGAACGACTCCGACCAAAAACACTTAATGAATTTGTTGGACAAGAACATTTAGTTGGTAAGGGACGCTTTATCCGTCGCATGCTTGAGTCAGGCCAAATTCCCTCAATGGTGTTATGGGGACCACCCGGCTGCGGCAAAACCACCATGGCTCGCCTGATCGCCCATTATGTTAAAGCGGAATTTATTCCATTTTCTGCGGTTTCTTCAGGAATTGCCGATGTCAGAAAAACTATCGCAAAAGCCAAAGATTTAAAAAAACTATATCAACGGAATACGATTCTTTTTATTGACGAAATTCATCGGTTTAACAAAGCTCAGCAGGATGCTTTTCTTCCTTATGTTGAAAATGGGACGATAACACTTATTGGCGCAACAACAGAAAATCCAGGTTTTGAGATCATTGCTCCTCTAATATCAAGAAGTCAGGTCTATATTCTATATGCCTTAAGCGAAAAAGAAATTGAAACGATAACAAAACGGGCGATTAAACAATATCCAAAACACCAATGGAACAATGAAGCAATCGAACATATCATTAAAAATGCCAACGGTGACGCGAGAACAGCCATTAACGCAGTCGAACTGGCAGCAACGATAGATAAAAAAGTCACTTTAAAAGTAGCCGAAGAAGCAGTCCAACGAAAAGCCATTTATTATGATAAAAAAGGCGACTGGCATTATGATACGATTTCGGCTTTTATTAAATCAATGCGCGGTGGCGATCCCGACGCCGCGCTTCATTATCTAGCGCGGATGATTAAAGCCGGAGAAGATCCTATATTTATTGCCCGAAGAATGTTAATTTTTGCTTCGGAAGACATTGGTAACGCTCAACCGACCGCCATGGTTTTAGCGACTTCTTGCATGCAGGCCTGTCATATGATTGGCATGCCGGAAGCTTCTTTAATTTTGGCCCAAACCGCTACATACCTAGCCACAGCTAAAAAATCGATCGCTTCTACTGTTGGTATACAACAGGCGATGAGCGATATTGATGAAGAAAATCTTGACCCGATCCCTCTACATTTAAGAAATCCTTCAAACAAAGTAATGAGACAGGCTGGTTACGGCCGCGGCCACATCCGTTATCCTTGGTTAGTTGAAAAACAAACCGGCAGAAAAATTATTCAACAATACTTACCAAAAAATCTTCAGGGAAGAAAGTACTACATTCCTGACTGGAAATAAAACAGATTCTGTCGTTTGTGATACTTCTCTCCTGCGAGGCTCGGCTATAAATACCCTCATCCGCTTTTCGGAGAGTCATCTCACTCGCGACACCTATTTTATTTTCACTTGACAAATTATTATTATACTAGTATACTAGTAACCATTATAATACTGAGCGTAGTCGAAGTATGAATAAAAAATATCTAAACGAACTTGTCGATGCTTTTTTGCAGATGAGAACAAAAGATCAGATGATTGATTTTTTATTCGGAATTTTAACTCCAAAAGAGTTGGAAGAACTGACAACCAGATTACAAATTGTCAAGCTTTTAAAAAAAGGCCTCCCCCATCAGGAAATCGCCCGTCGCCTGGAAGTGGGAGTTGCAACAGTAACGCGCGGTTCAAGAGAATTGAGGATGGGAAGGTTTAAGAAAGTTT
>PEUF01000038.1 GCA_002780795.1 Candidatus Roizmanbacteria bacterium CG02_land_8_20_14_3_00_36_15
CCTATACTAATACCTATGATTGCGAATAGTAAGATCGCGAAATAGGCATTATGAACAAATGAAAGTAGTAAAAAAGCTATAGACACTATAAGAATACACATAGTAAGCACGATAATTTTGTGTTTATTGTTAAGTCTCTTGTGAAGATAAGGACTTATTAAATCCGTAAACCCCCTAAACAAGAAATAAGTCCCAAAAGACACGCCTGCAGTTAACGTAGAACCATTATCCATATTTTTAGAAATATGAATACTTGCAATAGAAAGAAATAAATAGTTTGAGAACCAAAAAATAGCGTCGTTTAGCACCAATGATTTTATAAAAACATTGAGTTTCATACCTTTTCTAATATCCCAGCCATATTTAGGATATTGTATAATTTTTTCATGAGAAAAACTCCTCCTTTTGTTAAAAACAGTAGTGACAATATGCACTGTGTCAATGCCGTTTTTCGGATGGTTTACCAATCACGGGAGCCAGCGCTGGGATAGTTGTTTTTTCGCAGTAAGCAGCTGATATAATTTCTTCCATATGAAAATAGATTTTTCAGACAGAACGAATATGTTTTATTGGCAGACAAATAGACCTCTGACCGCCGAAGAAACCAAAAGAATTTTCCTGGAACGCCATGAAAGATTGGATAAGGAAACTTTAAAACAAATAGTCTATCACGGTATGACCACAGCAAAATATAAAGACAAAGATACTCAAATTAAAGAAGCACAACCAATTATAAAACAAGGTTCTGTTAATTCAGTTATTCCCGTTGTCTTACAAAGTGGACGGAAGATTATTTTACGAATCCATCCCAAAGGAGTGAAAAACGGATATTTCTGGGTGGAAAAGGTCGCCACCTCCTTAGCTAAAAAACAAGGTGTTCCAACTTATAAAACTATTTGTGTTGATGATTCTCAAAAAATAGTTCCTTTCGATTTTATGATTTTATCACCCGTTGAAGGGAAGCCAATACAGAATATTAACCTTTTAAATTCGCCATTAGAACAAAAACTGGTAACAGAAACGGGGAAATATGCGGCGTTAATTCACAAAATTATTCCTCAAGGATTCGGTTTTTTTCTTAACAAGCAAGCAAAAGAGACTAACATCCTCATCGGACAATATCCTTCGTTTGAAGAACACATCTTTGCCGCTTTATTAATTGATCTAAAATTCTTAGCCGACAACCAAGTTCTTACAATCGATCAAAGCGATAAAATAGAAAGGTTGTTCGAAAATAGTAATACTTTGATAGTATGTCAACGAGGTTCTTTAATTCACAATGATATTGCCGACTGGAATGAGTTGTCCGACGGGAAAAAAATTACCGGAATCATGGATTGGGACGAATGTTTTTCAGGAGATCCAATGATGGAGGTGGCGGCTTACAATCTCTTTTTCGGCGAACCAAGAATAACCTGGTTTAGAGACGGGTATAGCCAAATTAGTCAATTAGAAAATAATGAAGATAAATTCCAGCTTTTCAAACTTCGCTACTTAATATCAAAAATGCATCTGAGAAAAAAAAGATTGCAGGTAGATTTTTCTCCCACCATGAAACAGAATCTTGTCCGAGGCATGCAGGCAATGAAGGAAGTGTTTAAGTACTTTAAATTCTGAAATGCTATCGTCCACCCTTTAGGGTGTAACTATACTTGTGAAATTATTATATAGTATTTGGAAATAACAAATTTATTTGTTTTATGGTATACTATTTACCATAGTTTGATTTTGCTTGAATGAACGGTTAAATCCCGTGGGAATTTCTTCCTAATCATCAACAACTTCATACTAAATAATTAATTTTTAATAAAACTACAGCAAGGAGGTGAATAACAAATGGACAAAAAGAAATTATATGTAGGCAATCTTCCTTGGTCAGTTACTGATCAGTCTTTAAGAGACATGTTCTCTGCGATTGGTGAAGTGACAGAGGCGGTGGTGATAACCGACAAGTACACCGGACGTTCAAAAGGATTTGGGTTTGTGACGTTTGCCAATGAAGCCGATGCGGAAAAAGCAGTGGCGGAACTGGCTGATAAAGAGGTTGACGGCAGGAAGATTGTTGTTAACGTCGCCAGACCAAGAGAAGAGAGGCCAGATCGAGGTGGTAGCGGTGGTTTCCGAAAAGATTTTAATCGAAGAAGATTTTAATCGAAAAACACTATCTGATCGACTGCGATAATGAAGGTAAGTTGTTCATTTACTCAGGATAGAGGATAGTGTTTTTTTGTTAATTATTTGTGATAATAAAAGGATATGAAAAAAGATAATTCTCACACTCAACAGAGTTTACTCAAGGCCTTTGCCGGAGAATCGATGGCTCGTAATAAATATACTCAATTTGCTAAAGTAGCCCGCAAAGAAGGATACGAATGGATCGCCCAGGTTTTTGAAGAAACCGCCAATAATGAGAAAACCCATGCCGAAGAGCTCTATGAGCAAATAGAAGGTTTAGTGACAGTCCCAAGTATTTTAGAAGTAAAGGCCTATGGAAATACTTCTGATAATCTTAAGTTGGCGGCCGAGGGTGAACGATATGAGTGGACAACTATGTATCCGGATTTTGAAAAGATAGCCGTCGAAGAAAAGCAAAAAGAGGCGGCGAGACTTTTTAGCCAGGTGAAAAAAGTCGAAGAAAAACATGAAGAAAGATATATTATTATCGCAAGAAAGTTGGATAAAAAAACTCTTTACGATTCCAACACTGAGCTTGAGTGGAAATGTCTCAACTGCGGTTATATCTATAAAGGCAAGCGGCCACCTGAAAAATGTCCGGTCTGCCAAAAGCCTTTTACCTGGTATATGCCTCTGGCAGTGGTTAGATGATTTATAATAGGACTTTATGGTTAAAACTAACGGTTCTTTTTACCTCATCATTTAATGAGATTGAAGTAATCTGGAATCGTCAGTTTGGCTTTTTCTAAGGTTCAGATCTAACACTATTAATCTAGTTGTTTTCAGCCCAAGAGACTGCCGCCGTCAACGACGATCTGGCTACCTGTCATATAAGAAGACATGTCAGAAGCCAAAAACAAAGCTACTTTGCCAATTTCATCTGGTTCACCCAGTCGACTCATAGGAATTTTTGCCAGAAATGACTCCAATATTTTTTTTGTATCAACACCCTGAGGAGTTGGCATGGTCGACTGTATCTTTTTTACCCCTTCCGTTAATATTCCACCAGGAGCGATGGCATTAACCCAAATCTTATAAGGAGCAAGTTCCAAGGCGACATTTTTAGTAAACCCCCAGACGCCATGTTTTGATGCGTCATAGTGTGCTAAACCAATAGACGAAGGGTGGAGGGCGTCAATCGAGGTAATATTGATAATTTTACCGCCTTTTCCCTGTTCAATCATTTTTTCCGAAACATATTTAGTGCAGAGAAAAACGCCTTTAAGGTTAATGCTTAGAACCTTTTCAAAATCGGCCAGACTCATTTGATGAACGGGAATAGAAGGGAAAATACCCGCATTATTAACCAATATATCAATAGAACCAAAGGTATTAATAGTTTCGCCAACCATATTTTTTACATCGGCCTCGAGAGAGACATCGGTCCGCACCGCCCTTAGATGCCATCCTTTGGCCGAAAGTTCCGCTACCACTTTGTCAGCCTCTTCCTTGGTCCGGTTGGCGATAACAACATTGGCGCCGGCCTCGGCCAAACGATAGGTGATACCCCGGCCAATGCCTAAAGCACCACCGGTGACAATAGCGGTTTTACCGGTTAAATCAAGTAGTTTATTGTTGCTAACTATTTCCATAGTTTTTTACGTAATAAAAAATTATTCCAAATTACTGCTAACAAATCAAGTGATATTTAAGTAGAATTTTGATATTCATAGATAATTATTTATGGTAAACAGACGGAGTTATAAGATTGATCTCCTGCGCGGTTTAGCGACAATCTTTATTATCGTTATTCACGTCTTACAATATAATTTAGTTGATCCGATCAGTCGTTTTTTTTGGAACTATTCACATTTTGTCGTCGTCGCCTTTGTTTTTTGTTCCGGTTACGTCTTGGAGAAAAAATATAGCGATAGATTAAGAGAAATCAAAGAAATTCTTTCCTGGTGGTGGAAAAGATTAGTGAGACTATTATTACCTTTTTATCTATACCTTTTTTTCCATTATTTATTGTGGGTTTTATTTCCTTATTTTTTTAGTGGTGGAGGACTGGTGAAGTCGTTAACTTTTATTAGAGACTCCCTCTTACTAATCGGTGGTATAGATGCCAATTGGTTGCCCTTACTTTTTATTGAGCTGGCTTTTATTTTCCCTTTATTAAAAATAATCAGCAAAAAACGAAAGCCATTAATTATTTATAGTTTCCTAGCTTTATTAACTACTGGTTTTTATACATATAACACTATCATTCACCATTCCTTATATCATTATTATCGTTTACTGATGATTGCGCCTTATTCTTTAATAATACTTCTGGCTATTAAATTTAGCAACAAAGATAAAAACAAATATTATCTGATAACTATCTGTCTAGGAATAATTATTTTTCTAATTCTATCGTTGAGTCAACCGCTACTCTTTCACACTAACTTAATTAATCAAAAATATCCTCCAAATTTTTATTATCTTTCTTACGGGTTAACCATCTCTTTTTTGATTATTATAGCTTCGCGAATCAAGATATTGCACGAAAGAAAAATAAAAAATTTTTTTACTTTTACCAGCCAAGAAGCTTACATTCTTTACTTTGTTAGTTACGTTGTTATTGACTTTGTTGAAAAACAAAGAAAAAGCCTTTGGCTATTCAATAGAGTAATCAATCAATTATTCTTGGCAATTTTTCTAACTTATTCAGTTACTTATGGACTACAATTATTGAAGAAAAAGCTAGTTTTAAAACAACGTCAAGATTAATGAAAAAAAATTTTTCTTTTTCCACCCAATTTTGAGTCTATTTAGATAAAATATATATGAAAAACATATAAAAGAAGGAATGGTTATTTTTCAGGGTAAAACCGAAAAAGGACTGGAGGTTATTATTAGATATCCTAAAAGGGAAGATGCGCAAATTTTGCGTCACTATATTAACACTTTATCTAAAGAAAGAACTTATATTTTATTTCAAGGAGAGCAGCTTAGTCTGAGGGAAGAGAAAAAATATCTTAATTCAGTAATTAAGCAAATTAATAAAAATGAAGCAATTATCTTATTGGTTTTTCACAAAGACCAATTGATTGCCGAAACCGATATTAAAATGCAGTTGAGAAGCGAAAACCACGTTGGAGCTTTTGGTATTAGCGTCGCCAAAGATTATCGTTCCCAAGGGGTAGGAAAACTATTAATGGACTTAGTTATTAAAGAGGCAAAAATAAACCTAAAAAAGTTAAAAATTATTAGATTAGGCGTGTTTGCTAATAACTTCATCGCCCAAAAAATGTATCAACAGTTTGGCTTCATAAAATATGGCAACCTTCCGAAAGGATTTCTTCGTCGTGGTCAGTATGTGGACCATGTATATATGTATAAAAACATATAGCTATTTTTATCGCTTGATTTTCAGGAGAAAACTCATTATCTTATTACCGTCATCGTTATGAAGAAAGAAAAAATGCTAAACAAACCGAATCTGATTTTTTTTATGATCATTGTTTTGGCCGCCGTTGCCAGAATCATTCCTCATCCGCCGAATTTCACCCCGATTGGTGGACTGGCACTTTTTTCCGGCGCACATTTTAAAAATAATAAGGCTTATTTAATTCCTTTGGGAGCAATGCTGTTATCTGATTTATTTCTTGGTTTTCACTCGACAATGATATATGTTTACTTTAGTTTCTTCATGATTATTTTATTGGGAAAATTGTTGAGGGATAGGTTAAATATTATCAGGTTGGGAGTGATTAGCCTTACCGCGTCAGTAATTTTTTTTATGATTACAAACTTTGGTGTTTGGTTCACTTTTGATTTTTATTCAAAAGATGTCCGAGGACTAACCAATTGTTTTTTGATGGCCGTTCCTTTTTTTAGAAACACCATCCTTGGAGACTTGTTTTATAGTTTTTCTTTTTTCTACGGATATCAATTTTTAGATTTAATAATCAAAAAATTATCATTTTCTTTTAAAAAAAATTAGTTTGGTTTAACCACTGCCCCGACGTTAGGTCGGGGCGGGAAGGTTAATTAAATACTAGGGAATCAGGTGTGAATCCTGAGGTGTGCCGCAGCTGTAAACTCTTCGAATCGGAGAGCAACCCAGAAGACCGACCAAACAGAAACCAGGTACCGTCTGGTACCTGACCCCGAGCAGGGAAAATTATGGAATCTTGTCTTACAAAATTTGGTTTTTCTCCCGAAGCAGAAGCGAGACGACTTAACTTAATGCCTCAATCGGAGCGCGAAGCTTATTTAAAACAAGAATTAGCAACTCACGAACTTCATGTTATCCGCAATCACGCAGTTTCACTTCCTTATAATTATTGGTTGTCAGATGAAGGAAAAATTTTCACTAATAAAGAACATACAGTTGAATTAGAACTTGCCGAAGAAGAACGCGGAGGATATTATAGAATAGGTATTCCAAAGACATTAAGATTAGCTAAAGAAAACCCTCAACAGTTAGTTTTTTTTTATAGTCCGATTGGGCCGGCTAGTTTTGATGATCCACCTCACCCAGACTATCAAAAACCATATGCGGATGGACAGTTAAATGTCATATATTCTGACGGCGACAGTATCAAAAATATTAATATTCCCCTTAGTCAACAAGGAGAACAACTGTGGTTGAAAGAAGTTTTTGGCGAAGAATATTTGTCTTATATTAATAAAGGAGGTAATGAAAGGGAAAAAATTATTAGATTTATTACGACGCCAAAACTTTCGGCATTGACTATTGATGATTTTTTAAACAAAAATTGGCATGATCCAGAAATGGTTGTTTTTCATTCAAATATTTTTGATAAAGAAAAGTTTTTTTCTATCAATGATATTATGGGCGAATTACGAAATTCCTTGCTTGGTAAATTAAAAACGAAAATTAATGTCGAATTGATTGCACAACAGGCAATCAAAAATGGAGGAAGTTACGTCAGGCCAGAAGATATTACGGAAGCATATTTTACCTTAATGGGATCGGTGATGCACCAAGAGGGAGTAGATAGGCTTATTTTACATGGAGGCTGTGGAGGGAGCGTAGTTAAATCATCGGATTTATTTAATTATTCTAATTCGGTTGAAAAATTAATGGAAGTACCAAATTTCTCAACGACCTACCGACGCCAGATCCAAGGAAGTTCAGTTGAAGATTACAAAAACGACCCAAATCTTTGTCATTGTGGACAACCTCATGAGCCCCACTTTCATTGTCCTGGTAAAAATAGAACCTGTCATTATCCGATTATCGTTGGTGAGGGGACAAAAAAATGTCCGGCTTGCGGATTAGAAGCAGTCTGTAGGTAATAATTGGTTAATTTATTATAATTAAACTGTGAAAAAGATTTTTTGGTTGGTTTTTATTGTTGTTTTAGTATTGGTGTTTTATAATTACTTAGGTCGGACAAGGCAAAAACAAAAGTTACCAGTTATTAGCAATAAAATGATTCAGGTCTCCAGCCCCGCTTTTACAGACAATCAGATGATTCCTAAAAACTACACCTGTGACGATCTTAACATCAACCCACCGCTTAGTTTTAAAAACGTTCCTGTGGCAGCAAAAAGCTTGGCTTTAATTGTCGATGATCCGGATGCGCCAATGGGAACCTGGACTCATTGGTTGGTTTGGAATATCGACCCAAAAACAGCCGAAATAAAAGAAAACTCGGTTCCTGTCGGGGCGGTCTTGGGGAAAAATGATTCCGGTGAAAATAAATATGATGGTCCTTGTCCACCTGGTGGCACCCACCGTTATTTCTTCCGAGTTTATGCCTTAGATACAATTTTAAGTCTCGCTCAAGGGTCGTCAAGAAAAAATCTCGAATCAGCCATGTCCGACCACGTGATTGATCAAGGAGAGTTGATGAGTCGATATAGTAGACAATCACCGACGCCTTATTGATTTAAACAAATAAAACTCGAGCGATTAGCTAATTAATTTGCTATAATTTAAGAAGATATGGATTTTTCAATCAAAAAAATTACTAAAAAAGATATTCCCAAAATAGTTGAAATTGTTTCTCGAGTATTAACCGATGATTTTGACATCTATCCTTTAAAAGTAAGAGAGGCTTATAAGAAAGTGTTTAACGAAAAATATTTTAAAGACCTACTGAAAAACAAAAAAAATGTTTTTTTTGGTGCTTATAAAAATAATGAATTAATTGGTTTTTTTAGTCTGAAAAGCGACTACGGCGGCATAATTTATGGCGACTGGTTGGCGGTAAAAAAAGAATATCGAAGTCATGGCATGGCGAGCAGTTTGCTGAAAAAAGCAGAAGAATGGATGATAAAAAATAAATATCATGCTTACTACCTTTTTACAGAGACGGAGAAAAACACTTCTTTTTATAAGAAAAGAGGATTTAAACACATAGGGACATTTAAAAAATCTTGGTTTGGTCAAGATGAAAAAATAATGCAGAAAATTTTAAGAGCAGAACCATTTAAGGAAATATTTAATTAAAATATATTTATGACAGTTCCGGCGAAAAATTATCAAAGTTAAAGTAAAAAAAAGGAAATATGATAAAAAACAAAATTCTTTATAACAGTTTTACTGATTGGAAATTAAACATTGTAAAATCAAAAGGTGATTATATTTGGGATGATAATGGCAATAAATATATTGATTTTACATCCGCTTGGAATGTAACCAATCTTGGTCATAACCACCCTGAAATTACAGAAGCGATTATAAAACAAGCGAAGAAAAGTTGTTATGTTGCTGGTTGGAATGCTGATCCAATCCAAAACAAATACGCCGATCTTTTGACTCAAGCATTGCCAAAAGAGCTAAACGTTTGTGTAAGAGCGACCGGTGGAACTGAAGCTAACGAAGAGGCAATAAAAACAGCGAGAGCATTTACAGGCAGGCAGAAAATAATTGGTTTTAAAAATACTTATCATGGTCAATCTTACGCAACAATTTCTTTAGGCAAGTCTCCAGAAAGTGAAGTGGGAAAAGCAATTGGGCCCTTATTAGATAAATTTGTTTTAATAGATTTCCCTAGCGTCAAAGCAAGTGAAACAATAAATCAGTCTTCTATCTTAAAGAACTTTAAGAAAAAACTAGAGATTGTTTTAAAAAATAATGACGTAGCGGCAATAGTTTGCGAAGTTGGTATCATCACGGGTTGGGGTTCGACATTAATAGCTCCAGAAGGTTTTTTAACGCTTGTTAGAAATTTAACCAAAAAATATCAGACTTTATTAATTCTTGATGAAGTGGGAACTGGTTTTTCCCGATGTGGAAAATTATTTGGAATGGAATTAGAAAAAATTGTTCCTGATATTGTTACTTTTGCCAAGGGTATCTCAAACGGAGCAGCCGCAATTGGAGCTATGGTGACAACAGAGGAAATTGGTGAAAAGACATATGCGACCTCAAATATCTATTCAACATTTGGATGGAATCCAGTTGCATGCGCAGCCTCTATAAAAACTCTTGAAATACATAAAAGGAATAGGGTTTGGGAAAAAGCAAAAAAAGACGGAGAGTATATATTAAGCGCTTTAAAAAAAGATTTAAAAAATAATCCGATCATAGACGATATTAACGGGATAGGGATGGAGATCGGTGTCCGTTTGAAAAATGATGCAAAGTTAAAAATGAATGAGCTTATTGAAAAAGCGAGGAGAAAAGGTTTACACCTTTGTTACGCAGACAATTTTAATTTTCAACTTATGCCGTCTCTTACTATAAAAAGAGACATTTTAAATAAAGGTCTAGAAATTTTTATTGAGATAGTTAATTCAATAGCAAAAAAGATTTAAATAAATAAAGAGATAGGTTTTCAGGAACTGTGCCAGATAAAAATTATAGCAAAATAATTCGGCAAGATAGGTTCTCACGTAGTGCAATTCTTATAATTTTTAGTATACTTACTATATATGAAAGCAACAGTATTGAGATATAACACTATTATTAAAAAAGAAAATAAATATTACGTGGCTTATGTCCCTACGCTTGGTATTTCTGATTTTGGAAAAACAATCGATGAAGCTAAAAAAAATGTTGAGAAAGCAATTAGTGTCCATGTTACCGGTTTGATTAAAACCAAAACCGAAGTTCCAGCTCCTGACAACGAAGAATTTTATATTAGTCAAAGTAGAATAATCATACCAGAAAAGATAAATTTTGCTTTCTGAAAATGGTCAAACTAGCTCCACTAAAACCAAGAGAAGTCGAGAAAATCCTTCTACGGCATGGATTTATGATTAATATTAGTAAAAGCAGTCATAGACAATACTTTAATCCAAAGACGAAATCTCATGTAACCGTTCCCTTTCATTCGAAAGATATTGTGACGGGAACCTTGCGGAGTATTATCAGGCAATCACAACTGTCACTAAGTATTTTTAAACGATAAAATAATTTATTAACAATAATATTTTTTTACGACCCACTGGTTTCTCAATTTTCTTTCAAAGGATTCGGTAACATTTAGCAAAATTAGATAAACAATTTATGAATAATTTTCTGTAAAATATTTTCATGAACGACACGATTATTTGTCCTCACTGTAAAAAACCGATTCCACTAACTGAAGCTTTGTCTCATCAGATTCAGGAAAAATACCAGCGTTTTTATAAACAACGTTTGGCCGAAGAGACAGGGAAAATTGAGATCAAACTAAAGGATCAGCTAATAAAAAAAGTCAAGCAAGAGATGGAGCTGGAGTTAAAAGACAAGGCCAATGAACTAGAAGAGCTGCATAAACAAAACAAATCGCTTCAAGAACAGTTATTAGAACTAAGTAAATTAATTAGGCAACTACGCGCTGAAAGTCAACAAAAACAAATTGAGCTTGAAAAAAAGTTAGCTGTTGAACAGGAAAGAATTCACAGCGAGGAAAAAAAGCGAGCTGACGAAGAGTACCGACTGAAAATTTTGGAAAAAGATAAAAAATTAAGTGACGCTTTGAAATTAGCCGAAGAATACAAAAAAAAGCTTGAACAAGGATCACAGCAACTCCAGGGCGAAGTTCTAGAATTGGAGTTAGAAAAAATTTTAAAAGAAGAATTTCCTACGGATGATATTAAAGAGGTACCGAAAGGAATAAGAGGCGCCGATGTGATTCAAATTATAAGAAATGGTTTTGGCAAAGCCTGCGGAACCATTATTTGGGAGTTAAAAAGAACCAAGAGCTGGAGCAACGATTGGATTGTCAAACTCAAAGACGATCAGCGCCGTGTAAAAGCAGAACAAGCAGTGATCATCTCCGAAGTCTTACCGGAAAATATCCAGAATTTTGGTTTTCAAGAAGGCGTCTGGATAGGTAATTTCCCGTCAATTATTGGTTTGAGTTTAGTTATTAGAAGACTTTTAGTTGAGATATCAGGAGTAAAATCAGCCTCGGTGGGCAAAAGGGGAAAGATGGACATTTTATGGGAGTATCTGACTGGAACTGAGTTTAAACAAAGGGTGGAGGCAATTGCTGAAGCTTTTTCCACCATTCAAGAAGACATCGAAAAAGAAAAACGTTGGTTTGTTAATAAATGGTCTAAACAAGAAAAGAGTCTACGCAAGGTAATCGATAATACCCTAGGGATGCATGGCGACCTTCAAGGAATTGTCGGTAAGTCGCTGCCGGAAATAAAGGGATTAGACATGTTGCCGGATGGAGAAAATAAAAAAGATAAATTATTTTAACCTTACCTATGGAAAAAGACAGCCTTTTTAACCTATTCTCTTTTTTTTCAAAGCTAATAATATTTGTTCCAATTATTGTCGTCGTCGTCGCCTTGATCTTGAAGTTTAATAATAAATCTCCAACACAGCTTAGTTTTAAACCTTCGCCTACACTAACAACTGTCTTAAAACCAACCCAAGCAAAAATCCAGTTTAATATTGACTTAAAAGGTCCCTGGGTTTGTTCAGGGAAGATTAATAATGCTTCAGCGTCAGCCTTTATTAAAGAAAAAAAAATTAAAATAGTTATTGGTGGTGAAAAGCCAAAAAAGAACGTTCTATTTTCCGGCGACTGTCTTTACAGCTGGACCGAAGATGAATTTTCCGGAACAAGAGCCTGCGGTTTGTCCCCACTGCTTTCATTAGGCGAATCAATGCTTAAATTTGGTGGAATAAGCGACTTATTATTGGGCCAACTGGCTCGTTTGGGTGTTGGTGATAAACTCGCAAGTAATCCGGCGGAAATCAATAAGCTAATCAATAGTTGTAAAAAGGAAAAAAGTATTGATGAGGAGACGTTTACTATTCCAAAAAATATTCTATTTAAGAACGGGAAGTAACTTATTTGTGATATAATAACTTTTGCCCTGGTTATTGGAGCGACTTGGAACCACCCTTCTCCATTCCGAACAAGGAAGTGAAACGAGTCAGCGCCGATGATACTCTTGCCTTCGGGTAAAGGGAAAGTAGGTCATAGCCAGGGCATTTTTTTAACAAAAAGTCCATCTGTAGTATAATAATTTTAATGGACAAGATCGGTAAGATAAAAGAATCTCACAAGATCTATCATTCCTTTTGCCTGAGACCTAAGATTAATTTTGATGGCCAAAATGACCATGAGGATATTGTTTTAGTTTTAAGAGCGCATCCCGTTACCCAGGTTTTCTGGTTGATTAACGGATTTATTTTATTAATAACCATTATTTTATTAAACTTCATTTTTCCAAAATTTTTAGATTATTACCAAATTCTGTTTTTTGATTTATTTGGTCTAGTTATTACCTTAAGTTATTTATGGTTTAATTTCTTAGGTTGGTTTTTTAATGTCGGTATCGTCACCAATCAACGAGTAATTGATATTGATTTCAACGGTGTTTTGTATAAAGAGGTGACGATCGCCATGCTCAGGAAAATAGAAGACGTAACCTCAAAATCTGGCGGTTTTTTTTCCTCCGTTTTTGATTTCGGCAATGTTTTTATCCAGACCGCCGGCACCGAAGCCAATATCGAGTTTATGGACATTCCCAAACCATCACAAGTGGCTAAAATTATCAATCAGTTACTCAGTTAATTTTAAAAATGGATCTAGGCCAACTAATCAACAATCAAGGTTTATTAGGTTTTTTTTTCAAGTCTTTTACTCTAGTTTTTTCAGTCATTTATCTTCTTTATGCGGTGGTTATTTATAAACAGACTCAGGTGATGGATAAAACTTTGACCACCGGCGGGGGAAAACTAATAGTGTTTATTTCCTTTTTGCAAATTATACTGTCTTTCTTTATTATTTTATTAGCGATTGGTTTTATCTAAGGTATGAGACAATTTGAGTTTGCTGTCTATTTAGGTCAGGAAACGGAAGAGGGGTTTTTTGGTTTTATCACCACACCTGCCGAATCAAAAAATAAGAATAATTTTTTTTTAGTTTTAGAAGTTGCATCCGGTTTAACCAAAGAAGAAGGTAGAGAAATTGTTGCTCAAATAAAAGAAGAATTTTTAAAACAAACAATTGATAATCTAGTGGGTTTTGAGGATTTTGTTAATCAACAACTTCAAAAACATAATTTACCAACAGGTAGTTCTTTAGCTAGCGGTTTAATCAGAAACGATGTTTGTTATTTGAAAACTATTAACGAAGGTAAAATATTTATTCGCCGAAAAAATAATTTTGAGAAAATAATTGACGGCGATCGGACCGCGTCTGGATTTATTAAAAGCGATGATTTTTTTATTTTCACCACCAATCATTTTATTAAATTATTTAGTCAAGAATCGGAATTAAAAACAGTCTTTAATCATAAGACTCCTCATCAAATTATTGAAGACCTGGCTTCACAAATTAAACAGGCTGACGATCGGGGAACGGTGGCTCTTTTTGTCCAACTTTTAAAAGAAGAACTAGCTTGTCAAGAGGAAGATAAAGATGAAATGATTGTCAGTCAACCAATTTTTTTGGAAAAAGGACGTAGTTTATTTAAAAATCTTTATGAGAAATTTAATCAATATAGACAAAGAACTAGTAAAAAAAAGACGTTGACTTTGCTGACGGCAATTTTTTTGATATTACTGCTTTTTTGGAGTGTCGGCTTAGGATATAACCGGAGAAAGGAAGCGCAAATAAACCAAAAAATTTCTCGGTCTAAAGAATTAATTACTCAAAAACTAGATCAAGCAGAAGAAGTGGTTTTCCTGAATCTTCCCCGTTCGCAGGCGCTTATTGGCGAAGCACGAATCGAGCTTAGTAATCTAAAAAAAGAGTTAGGCGGAAAGGAAAATAAAGAAATTAATGAAATCGAAAATTTGATCAAAGAAAAAGAAAATAAAATTGTCAATAAAGAAGAGAAGAAAGCAGAGGAATTTTTTGATTTAACCGTTGATAATAAACAGGCTCAGGGAACAAAACTTTACCTCAACGGTAATGAGTTGATTATTTTTGATAAAAAACAAGGAATTATTTTTAACCTTTCTTTAAAGGAAAAATCATTGGAAAAATTGACAGCGACAGAAATAAAATCAGCATCATTAATCAGCGACTATCAAGAAAATATTTTCTTCTTTGTCAAAGAAAAAGGCATCTATAAAACCAATCAAGACAATAAACCAAAGTTAGTTATTAACAGTGATTCTGATTGGGGAACGATTACTGACTTTTGGATTTATAACGGCAACATTTACCTTTTGGATACGAAGAAAGACAGTGTTTATAAATATTTAGTTACCAGTGAAGATAAATACGGAGATAAAACTGATTATTTTAAATCGGGCGAAGCGGTTAAGTTAGCGGAGGCAAACTCTTTAGCGATCGACTCTTCTTTATACATAGGTTTTCAAGATTATTTAGCGAAATACACCGCCGGCGTCCGTGATCAATTTAAAACTTCTTTTCCAGAAGAAAACGTCAACATTAGTAAGATTTACACCAGTAAGGATTTAGAAAAAGTCTACGGATGGGATAAGGCTAAAGGGGTAGTTTATGTTTTAGGTAAGAATGGTGATTATGAAAGACAGATTGATTCCGAAGTTTTATCTAAAGGTGACGACCTGGTTGTTTTTGAAAATTCTGCCTATATTCTTTTGAAAGAAAAGATCTACAAACTTAGTTTAGACTAAAATTCTAATCGGTAAAATCTTTTGCCTCTTTTTTAAACGAGGCGACCGAGACGGCCGGAATCTGAAAAATGAACGAGGAAGATGAGGTTTTTATATAATAATTTTCTTCATCTTTAGGAAAAAAATCAGCGGTCTTTTCCGTGCTGCCTTCTTTAACTCTTATGAAGACAGTCTTTATTAAAGACGGTCTTTGAATTTGTGGCTCTGACAAGACATCATTCCCTTTCAAAGTTTTAAGATCATTGATAAAAAAGTCAACCCGGTCTTTTTTAGCTTCTAGGTTATTTGATAGATACCAATGATTACCTTTTTTTGTCAAGTTAGTTTTGTTATTGCCAAAATTAATTTCAATTTGATTGAGATTATTTTCATTATTAATTAGATTAACATTGAGATCTCGGAAGTCTTGTTGGTTAAAGATGTCGACAAAACCTTCACCGAGAAAAACTTCATTTTGACCATCGACTCTTAAATAAATTAAATTTTCACCGGCCGTCTCACCAACAAAAAGAACATAGTTTTTACTTTCAGCGGTTAAACTAATCTTTTTTCCGCCGATGCCAAAATCTTTATAACGATTTTTATTATTGGAAACAATCTCTCCTTTTCGAAAACTAGCCAGACCGTTGATGATTTGATTAATCATTTCCTCATCGGCCTTAAATTCATCCGCTTCTTTTTTTAAGAACCAATCACCGTTTTTTTTATAAAGATTAATTATTTTTCCATCGTCAGTAATTACCATTCTCAAAACAGCTTCTTTTTTAAGTTGCGGAAAAACGGCCGGCGGTTGTTTTGGTAACAAACGCGGCAGGTTATTTTTTATCATTAAACCGAAGAATAAGATAACAAGAAGTATGGTAAGCGCTATTAATCTTGATCGATTTTTTCTCATGGTCTGATTTGACTGAAATTAAGGTAAAATATCATATGATGAACAGACAAAAGGAAAAAGAGATAGTAAATAATATTATAAAAAAAGACGTCAAAACGCTACTCGATTTTTATCGTCAATATCAAAGGCCGGTTTTTAATTTTATTTTTCGGCAAACCAAAGACCAGTTTCTTTCAGAAGAATTAACTCAAGACGTTTTCCTTGAATTTATCGAGGCACTACGTGATTTCCGTTATCAGGCGTCATTAAAAACATTCCTGTTTTCTATCGCGAAAAACAAAACAATAGACTGGATAAGAAAGAAAAAAATCAAGAAAATTCTTTTCTCGGCACTGCCTTCATATGTGGTCGAGGGACTAAAATTCGTTTTGATGGACGAGGAAATTGAAAAAAAATTTTTGACTAAGAAAATAGCCAAAGTTTTTAAGACCCTACCGAATGATTATCGGTTTATTCTGAGACAAAAGTATTTGGACGGGGAAAGGGTGACTGAAATCGCAGAAAAATTGCAATTAGGATTTAAGGCGACTGAGAGCTTACTTTTTCGCGCCAGACAGGCATTCATTAAAGCATTTAAGACATTACCATGAAAATTATTAACTTACGCTTAAGAAAAAAACTGAATGAGGTTTACGTGATTGGTCCAAATGACCTGGGCTCGGCGGTCTTAAACAACCTCTTTAAAAAAACAACCGGTTATTTTAAAACGGCCCCTTTTATTATTGTTATTCCTCTTTCTCTACTAATAACGATATTAATTTATTTATTTTTTGGTTTTTTGTTAGTGAGATTGGTTAGTTTACTCCAGTATGGTTTTTAATAGAACTAGATCTACACGGATTATTTTACGGATTAACGCGGATAAGTTATTGAGATTAATAATTAACCTATTAATTGGTCTGATTTTAGTCATCAAGAATTTTTTTTTACTGATTTTTTTACCCTATAAAACAATACGGAAGGTTTGTTTGAAAAAAGATTATTATCAAATCGGATTTATCTTTCTCTTGGTTTTTGTCTATTTTAAATTTATTTATTATTTGAGGGACAAACCCTATCCGGCCAGTTTAATTTTCATTATTTTTTTAATTAATTTTTTCCTCACCAGCGGTTTTTTTTATTGGCTAAGTTGGTTATTCAATAAAAAAATAAAATATTCCAGTTTTTTGTCGACGCTGAGCTATTCGCTTATTCCAACTTTAATCTGGTTTCTTGCTACCTCTGTTTTTTATATATTGCTGCCGCCGCCACGCACTTTATCTTTTTTGGGCAAAGGCTTTAGTATTTTTTTTATTACCTTCTCTCTAAGCCTGCTGGTTTGGAAATTAATTCTTTTTTATCTCTCATTGCGTTTTTCCTCGAAGCTAGGCTTTTATCGAATTATGTATATGATTTTTCTTTATTTAGTTTGGTTTCTTCCTTATTCAATCCTACTCTATTACCTAAGACTCTTTCGCGTGCCGTTTATTTAATAAATGATTTAACTACAAAAATCGACTAAAAAAGTATGGCAACTAAAGTAAAAAAAGTATATCTTGCCTCACCACGAGGATTTTGTGCTGGTGTCGAACGGGCTATAAAAATGGTTAATCTGGTTTTAAAAAAACACAAAACACCGATTTATGTAAGACATCAAATAGTCCACAATCGTCATATAATTTCTGATTTTGAAAAAAAAGGAGTAATTTTTGTTGAAGATGTGAACGATATTCCTGATGGATCAGTAGCAGTTTTTAGTGCACATGGTAGTCCGCCCAATATTCATGATCAAGCGAAGAAAAAAAAGCTAAAAATATATGACGCTGTTTGTCCTTTAGTTACCAAAGTTCATATGGAGGCCAAAAGATATGTAAAAGAAGGCTACTACATTTTTTACATTGGTCATAAAAATCATGCAGAAGCCGTTGGCGTTATGGGAGAAGTTCCTTCAAAATCAATTGTTTTAATCGACAGTATTCAAACAGCTGAAAAGATTAAACCTCCTCAAACCGATAAGTTAATTATTCTTAACCAAACGACCTTAAGTCTTGACGATGTAAAAGAAATCGTTAATCACTTAAAAAAAAGATTTCCTAAACTTATTCTACCCCCATCTTCAGACATTTGTTTTTCAACACAAAATCGCCAGAACGCAGTAAAAGAGCTAGCAAAAAAAAGTAAAACAATTTTAATTATTGGCTCAAAGACAAGTTCTAATTCTAACAGATTAAAAGAAGTAGCAAAAAAATATGGAGCAAAGTCATATCTGATTGATGACAAATTAGAGATAAAAAACTCTTGGTTTAAAAAAGTGCAGTCGGTTGGGATTACTGCGGGCGCGTCTGCGCCAGATTATTTGATTAATGACCTGGTAGATTTTTTTAAAAAAAAGGGAGCAATAATTAAAGAGTTAACGATTATTAAAGAACATATTCATTTTCCTCTACCAAATAATTTATGAAGATCAACAATTATACTCTTAGATTTAAAACAAAAAAATTTATGGATTTTATCGATATTACTGATAAAGTTAATAACTTGATTAAAAAAGATAAAATAAAAAACGGTTTTGTTATTGTCTTCTCAAAACATACAACAGCGGCGGTTAGAATTAATGAGAAAGAACACGGTATATACAAAGATTTTGAAGCCTTCACCAAAAAAATTTTGCCTCATAAACAATACTATCATCACAACGACTTAACAATCCGTACAGAAAATTTAGTCTGTGATATGGGAGCATCCGATTGTTTAAATGGACACTCACATTGTTTACATCTGCTTATGGGCGCAACCAGTGAGCTCGTTCCTATCGTTGCAGGCAAACTGGCTCTTGGTGCTTATCAAAAATTATTTCTAATCGAGTTAGATCGTAGTCGCAGTAGAGAAATATTAGTACAAATAACCTACTAGATTTATTCATGAAAAAAATTGCCATCTTGGGATCAACCGGTTATATTGGCAGACAAGCGCTTGAAGTAGTGAGAGCTTATCCGAATGATTTTAAAATTATTGGTCTTTCTGCAAATAAAAATAAAAAGTTATTAGAAGAACAAATTAAAGAGTTTAAGCCGCTTACGACTTCTATTGGAGGAAAAAATTTAGAAAAAATTGCTACCCATCCTGATGTCGATCTAGTTTTAGTAGCCGTAGTTGGTTTAGCGGGCTTGAAACCAACACTAGCGGCAATTAAAGCAAGAAAAAACATTGCCTTAACGACAAAAGAAGTTTTAGTTTTAGCAGGAGAATTGGTGATGAATGAGGTTAAAAAAAATAAGATTAATATCATTCCGGTAGATTCAGAGCATTCGGCTATTTTTCAATGTTTAAAAACTGGAAGAAAAAAAGAAATAAAGAAAATTATTTTGACAATGGGTAAAGGGCAATTTGCAAACATGAGCCAAAAAGAGTTGGCAAAAATAACCTTAAGAGATATTTATAAACATCCAACGTGGATAATGGGGAATAAAATTACAATAGACAGCGCTACTTGTTTAAATAAAAGTTTTGAAGTAATTGAAGCAAAATGGTTATTTGATCTTTCAAGCGAAGCAATTGAGATAATGGTTCATCCAGAATATCTTTGTCATTCATTAGTTGAGTTTATCGACGGCAGTAACGTTGCTGAATTTGGTACTCAAGACATGAGAAGATATATTCAGTATGCCCTTTTTTACCCTAATAGGAAACAGGCCGTAATCACAAACTCACTTAACCTATTCAATAAAACAATTACTTTTGAACCTCCACCTTTTGAAAAATTTCCAGGACTTGAACTAGGCTTTGATGCTATCAGAGCAGGCGGAACTATGCCAGCGGTTATGCATGGAGCCGATGATACTGCCGTAGAAGAATTTATCAAAGAAAAAATTAAATTTACCGACATCGCTAGAGTAATCAAAATAACAATGTCGGATCATCAAGTAATAAAAAAACCCGATTTAGAAGAAATATTGAAAGCCAATGAGTGGGGTAAGATTCGAGCCAAAAAATTAATCGAAAAAAAGTTTATATGAAAAATACGTTTTCAGCCATTATTACAGCAGGAGGTAAGGGAACAAGATTTAATGGAGATAAAATGCTGGCGCTTTTAAATGGAAAACCATTAATTCTTCACACGCTGGAAAAGTTTCATCAGTCCAACTATATTAACGAAATAATTCTTTTAGTTAAAAAAGAAGACATTCAAAAATACCAAAAAATTATCAATAAAAAATACTATAAAGTAAAGATAATTCCTGCTTATTCTGAACGCATAGTTTCTGTTTACTATGGTGCAAAAATAGCCAAAGGGAAATATGTAATTACTCATGATGGTAATCGTCCGTTAACACCGATTTATTTAATTAACAAAGTAATCGAAGAAACCATTAAACACGGCGCGGTAATGACAGCAGTTCCTCCAACGGCGACCGTGAAATATTGTCACAAAGATTTTGTCAAAAAATCTTTAGTTAGAAATAAGACTTGGATAGCACAAACTCCTCAGGGGTTTGAACGAAAATTGATTTTAACTGCTTTTAAAAAAGCAATTGATGATAAAAATTTTATCCCTACAGATGATAGTGAATTCATCACTAAATTAGGAAAAAAAGTTAAAATTATTTGTGGAGACGAAATTAATATTAAAGTTACCTTTCCTCAGGATTTAATTATTGCCGAACAGTTATTAACTTTTAAAAAAATTAATATGGTAAAAATCGGATTAGGACAAGATTCTCATTCCTTTGAGAATGAAACAACTAAACCATTAGTTTTGGGCGGAGTTAAACTAGCGGACAATGGTGGTTTGCGAGCCAACTCTGACGGTGATGTTATCCTTCACAGCCTTTGTAATGCTTTAAGCTCAGCTATAGGAGAAGACTCTCTTGGTACCTGGGCTGACAAAATGTATTTGGAAAAAGGGATAAAAGACAGTAAAAAATACGTTGGGTATATATTTCAAAAAGTAAAAAAACTAGATTTTATTGTTGAAAACATTTCTGTTAGCGTTGAGGCAAAAAAACCGCGTCTGTCTTTAGATGATATTTATAAAATAAAAAAACGGATAACTCAACTTCTTGAGGTTAAAATTACTCAAATAGGAATTACTTTTACGTCAGGCGAAGGATTAACGGCTTTTGGAAAAGGAGAAGGAATTCAGGTCTTATCAATAGTTAGTTTAGTAAAAAAATAATGATTAATGTCAAAGCCTGGGCGAAGTTAAATTTAAATCTTCATCTGATGCCAAAAGGGTTAAAAAATGGATATTATCCTGTCAAATTCATCAACTGTGAGATTGATTTACATGATAAACTTTTTATAAAAAAAATAAAAAACAAAATAAAAATTGTCTCTAGTGACTCGGAATTACCAACGGAAAAACATAACTTGATTTATAAAGCCGCTTATTTAATAAAAAAATTCACTAATAAAAAAGAATTTGGTGCAGAGATCGTTCTGAAAAAGAATATTCCTGTTAAAAGTGGTTTAGGAGGAGGGAGTAGTGATGGGGCAGCAACTCTTAAAGGATTGTTAAAGCTTTGGCAAGTAAAAATTACCAATAATCAATTATTTATAATCATTAGGCAATTAGGCAAAGATGCTTTTTATTGTTTTGAAGGAGGATTGTGTCATGTCAAAGGTGATGGATCTAAAATCACCCCATTAAATTATAAACTGCCAAGGTTGTGGTTAATAATTATTGCTCCAGAAATCAGTAAACCATCAACCGCTTGGATGTATCAATCTCTAGATTGTACTACAATAGGTAGAAATCTAGATAAAATAAAAAAGCTTAAAAAGGCAATATTGAATAAAGACAAAGGGGCGATATATACAAATTTACACAATGATTTTGAGAACCTGGCAGCTTTAAAATTTCCGATCATCGATCAGATAAAAAAAGAATTAACCGCTGCTGGAGCAAAAGCAACTTTGATGGCGGGCTCGGGTTTGTCGGTAGTCGGTTTCTTTGAGTCAAAAAAAGAGGCAATAATTAGTTATAGAAAGTTAAAAATTAAATATAAAAAAATATTTTATGCCAGCACAAAATAAATTTTATAAACGGACAGAAACAAAACAAGTTAGAGTTGGAAATTTAATATTAGGCGGGGGCAATCCAGTCAGAATTCAGTCAATGACTCAGACAAAAACTACAGATATAAAATCTACAGTCAACCAAATTCATGAACTTGAAAAAGCAGGATGCGAGATTATTAGAGTAACGGCTTCGGATATAAAAGCGGCGAAAGCTTTAGGTGAAATTAAAAAACAAATAAATATTCCCTTGGTTGTCGACGTTCATTTTCAATATTTGATTGCATTAGAGGCAGTAAAACAGGGAATTGATAAGGTGAGAATTAATCCTGGCAATATTGGCAATAAAGAAAAAGTCGAAGCGGTTGTCAAAGCCTGTAAAGAAAAAAATATACCAATTAGAATTGGGATCAATATGGGCTCATTGGAAAAAGATTTATTTGCACAGTTTGGTAAATTTGGCGTATCGCGGGTAATGCTTGAGTCGGCGGCAAGACATATAAAAATTTTGGAAGATTTAAAATTTTATGATATATTAGTTTCCTTGAAAGGATCGGATCCAATTACTACTCGGGAAGCCTATCTAATGTTTGCCCAAAGATATAATTATCCCTTGCATGTGGGTGTGACAGAAGCGGGTCCGTCTTTAGCAGGGATTGTCAAAAGCGCAGTTGGTATTGGTTCAATTCTTTCTGATGGTATTGGTGACACGATCAGAGTCTCAACTAGTAGCAGTCCAGTTGATCAAGTAAAAATCGCCTGGGAAATATTAAAAGCGCTGAAATTACGTCAGAAGGGAGTTGAAATAATATCCTGTCCGACTTGTGGAAGGACAGAGATAGATTTAATTGGATTGGCTAAAAAAGTTGAAATGATATTGTCAAAAGTGACTGCGCCGATAAAGGTAGCAGTAATGGGCTGTGTTGTTAATGGACCAGGTGAAGCAAATTTTGCTGATATCGGATTGTGTGGCGGAAAAAGACAGGCGGCGATTATCAAGCAAGGAAAGATAATTAAAACCGTAAGAGAAGATCAGGTCCTAAAAGTTTTTGTACAAGAAATTAAAAAGGTGTTAATTGAAAAAAAGTATGTTGAAGATATAAAAAATATATGAGGATCAAGACTTCGGCGCCGGGAAAATTAATGCTTTTTGGCGAGCATGCGGTGGTTTATAATCGACCATGCATCGTCACGGCCGTTTCATCGAGAATCCAAGTTGCAATAGAACAAACTCCGGGAAGGTTTAAAATCGATGCTCCCCAGGTCAAAGATGTCCGTTTCGTTGAGGAAACGATCAGGGTTTTTAAAAATAAATTCAAAACAGGCAACGGTTTATCGATTAAAACACAAAGCGATTTTTCTTATCAATATGGTTTTGGTTCGTCATCAGCGGTGACTGTGGCGACGATTTTAGCAATGAGTAAACTATATCACCTCAATTTATCGTTGAAAAACATTTTTTCTTTAGGATATCAGGTGGCTTTAAATATCCAAGGAGTAGGATCTGGTTTTGACATCGCTGCCGCCACCTATGGCGGAACAATTTATTTTTTGACCGGAGGCAAAAAGATTGAACCGGTTCCTGTTAAAAATATTAATTTGGTAATTGGATATTCGGGAGTAAAAGCAGATACTCCTAAAATAGTTAAAAGTTTAAAGTTAAAAGTTTCGCCCAAAGGGCGATCGTCCTATGGACGAAAAAATCAAAAATCAAAATACGTTAAAATTTTTAATCAAATAACAGAGATTGTTGAGGATGCAAAAAAAAAATTAGTCAACAAAAACTGGCAAAGAGTGGGAAAATTGATGAATTATAATCATCAACTACTTCAAAAACTTGAGGTGAGTACGGAAAAGTTGGATAAAATGTGTCAGGCCGCAGTTGGTGCGGGCGCCTATGGCGCCAAGCTCTCCGGCGCAGGTGGTGGTGACTGTATGATTTCTCTTGTCTCTAAAGACAAAAGAAATTTACTCGAGCAGGCAATTGAAAAAGCGGGCGGACAGATAATTAATGTTGATAATAATGCGGAAGGAGTTAAAACTGAGAATTAATATGAAAGCTACCGCGGCGGCTCCATCAAATATTGCTTTTATAAAATATTGGGGAAAAAAGGACGAAAAATTGCGACTGCCAGCCAACAGTAGTATTTCTGTTAATTTAAGTGGTTTAAAAACAACAACAACAGTTAAGTTTTCTAAAGAATATAAACAGGATAAGGTTCAGATTAACGGTCAAGTGAATAAAAAGGAATCGATTAGGGTAGTGGAACATTTAGATAGAATAAGAAAGTTGGCAAAAATAGAGCTTAAAGCAAAAGTAGTCTCGGTTAATAATTTTCCAAAATCTTCCGGATTAGCTTCATCTGCTTCTGGTTTTGCCGCCTTAACCGTAGCCGCGACCTCAGCCGCTGGTTTAAAACTTTCCGAAAAACAACTGACAATCTTAGCCCGCCTTGGCTCCGGCTCGGCCTGCCGGTCGATTCCTGACGGATTTGTTGAATGGATAGCCGGTAAAACACATCAATCCTCTTTTGCTCGGTCGATTTACCCTGCCAAATATTGGGATATCTCTATTCTCGTCGCTTTAGTTGAGGGAGAAAAAAAGAAAGTTAGCACAACCAGTGGACACAAGTTAGCCAGGACCAGTCCTTTTTTTGGAACACGTCTTAAAAATATTAACCGTAAAATTTCTTTAATTAAACATTTAATTAAAGAAAAAAAATTTCGAGAATTTGGGCAGTTGGTGGAAAATGAATCTTTAGAAATGCATGCTATTATGTTGACCTCGACACCATCCTTGATTTATTGGCAACCAGCCACGGTGGCAGTGATGAGACATGTACGGGATTTACGCCATCAAGGACTTCCGGTTTATTTTACCATTGATGCCGGTCCACACTTATTTCTTATCTGTCAAAACTCGGATTTAACTTCAATAACCGAAAGATTAAAGACAGGCCGTTTTATCAAAAAAATAATTCTCAATCGACCAGCTCGAGGTATAATTCTCACATCAAATCACCTTTTTTAGATTTATGGGTTAAGAACGGGGACGGTGAAGTTAAAACAGGAATCACCCAGATGAAGGACGTCGACGGTGATAAGACAAAAAACGCTTAAGACAACTACTAAAACTATGATTCCAACAATGGCATTGGTAATCTTCATTTGGGCTTTGCTGATTTTTTCTTTCTCGCCACCGGAGGTAATCCAGTCAAACGCTCCCAAAAGAAGATAGATTAAAAGAGCTATAGCGGCCACAAAAATAAATATCTGGATACCGGCAGCAATGATCGAACTTAAAGCGGCCACCGGTTCATCGGGTATAGAAGTAATTGGCGGTTTAATCGTCCCAAAAATAACTTTTGGATTCATTGAGGTAAAATCTGAATTTTTAAAATGTAACCGATTAATTTTACCAAAACAAAACTAAAGACAACAATAATTAATCCAATTATTGACGAAGTAAAGATTTTTTGCGCCTTAGCTAAATTTTCCCGACTACCACCGGAGCTTATCCAGGTAAAAGCACCATATAAAGCCATTATCAAAAAGATAACTGCTCCCCCGAGACTTAAAAGAGGAAGAATTAAATTAACCAGAGTAGCAATGGTAGTAAATTTAGCTGGTGTAAAATTATCCGGACCGATATCTAAGGCATAAACCATAATCTGAGTGTAATAAAAATGAAAAATTAAGTCAAGACAAGATAGAATATAGTAAAATATAATAATTATCTAACCATGAACAACTTTTGTCTACCAAATCATGTTGCCATCATCCCAGACGGCAACCGGCGTTGGGCAAAAGAAAGAGGTTTGCCAACGTTAGTCGGTCATCAAAAAGGATTTCAAAAAGCGATTGATATCGGTAAAAAAGCCAGACAGATGGGTATTAAAATATTAACTTTATGGGCTTTCTCGACTGAAAACTGGCAAAGAAGCAAAGAGGAAGTTGGTTACTTGATGGGAATTTATAAAAGATTAATTGATAAATACTTAAAAGAAGCCTTAAAAGAACAAATGAGGATCGTTCATCTTGGAAGAAAAGATAGAATTGACGATGTCCTTAGAAAAAAAATTGACGCCGCCGAAGAAAAAACAAAAAATTTCAATAAATATTATTTAGCTATCGCTTTGGATTATGGGGGAAGGGACGAAGTGTTGCGCTGCGCGCAACAAATTCAAAGTTCAAAGTTCAAAGGTCAAAATTTGACAAAAAAAGTATTTGAAAATTTTTTAGATACGAAAGATTTACCTTATCCTAATCCGGATTTAATTATTCGACCCGGAGGGGAAAATAGATTGTCAGGATTTATGCTTTGGCAGTCAGAGTACGCCGAGCTGATGTTTATCAAGAAATATTTCCCGGATTTTACTCCCGCTGATTTCGAGGAATGCGTTAAGAAATATATGGGTAGGCAAAGAAGATTTGGGAAATAGTTAAAAATAGTTAAATTTAGCTATAATGGCTTATTATGTTTGCACCTCAATATACAATTACTAACAAAATTCTTACCAGCATTGCTAAAATTGAGGCGGCGGAAGAAGTAATTAAGAACTCACCCCTGTTACCTTTATGGGAAAAACAGTTCAAAGAAGATGCGATTGTCCGAGCCGCCCATCACGGTACCCACATCGAAGGCAATAAACTAAAAAAGGATGAGGCAAAAGATATTCTTTTAGGAAAAGAAATAATTGGTCGGCCTCGGGATATTCAAGAAATAATTAATTATCGTAAAGTGATTGAGCTGATTGACGAAGAGGCTAAGAGAAAAATTGAGAAAATAACTGAGCCATTAATAAAAAAACTTCATCGGACGATTGTTGATAAAATTTTACAAGACGATTCAGCTGGTCAATATAGAACGAAACAGGTTGTAGTAAAAAATTCTCAAACAGGAGAGGTGACTTTCAGACCGCCACCCCCCATTGAAATTCCATATTTAATGCGTGATTTTGTTTATTGGCTTAATCGATCCGATCATAATCAGATCCATCCGGTCTTAAAAGCCGGCATCACTCATCATGAGCTAGTTAGGATTCATCCTTTTATTGATGGTAATGGCCGCGTTGCCCGAGTTTTAGCCACTCTGATCTTATTTCTTGGTGGCTATGATATTAGAAGGTTTTTTTCTCTTGAGGAATATTATGATAGAGACGCAGTTATTTATTATGAAAATCTGCAAAAAGCCTCGGCTGGTGATTTAATTTCTTGGCTTGAGTATTTTTGTTTTGGTGCAGCCGTTGAATTCGATAAGATTAAAGAAAAAATTTTAAAACTATCCAAAGACGTTAAGCTAAAACAAAAATTTGGCGGGCAGCAGATTTTTTTAAATGACCGTCAGGTTAAGATAATTGAATATCTTCAGGAAATTGGCTATCTGCAAAATCGCGCTTTCCCAAATCTCTTTTCCAACATTTCAGAAGATACGGTTCTGCGAGATCTTCAAGATTTGATTAAAAAAGGATTGATTAAAAAGGTTGGTTCAACTAAAGCGGCAAGATACGTGATGGTTTAATTTAAAATTTATCGATGGGTTATGTATTTCTCACAACTAGCGGTTTATATTGAGAAAATCGAGACAACGAGCTCAAGACTAGAAATTACTCGTCTTTTAGCAGAAATCTTCAGACGGCTTAATATTAAAGAAATTGGGAAAACCGTTTATCTTCTTCAGGGAAGAGTAGTCCCTCTTTTCGAGAAAACAGAGTTCGGTATGGCAGAAAAGATGGTTGTCAAAGCGACATTGTTAGCCTTAAACCTCGAAAGAAAATCATTTGAGACAAGAAATAAACAAATTGGTGATTTAGGAAAGACGGTTGAAGAGTTTAAAAGTCAATTTCCTTCTCTTGAGAAGAAAGATTTTTCTATTCTTGAAGTTTACAACGCCCTATTGAGATTAGCTACCGCTTCAGGTGAAGGATCTCAAGATCTGAAAATAAATATTTTGGCTGATCTGATCCGCCGCATCGATTCACTATCTTCCCGCTATTTAATCAGAATTCCTCTTGGAGTAATGAGGTTGGGATTTTCGGACATGACAGTTTTAGATAGTTTATCATGGATGCTTAAACAAGACAAAAGCCTAAGACCCATTATCGAAAAAGCATATCATGTTAGACCGGATTTAGGTTTTATCGCCCAAATTACCAAACAAAAAGGAGTTAAAGGATTAAAGACAATTGTTCCTGAAATTTATACACCAATCCTAATGATGAGGGCGGAAAGACTGTCTTCAGGTAAAGAAATTATTGAAAAAATCGGTCGGTGCGCTGTCCAAAGTAAATACGACGGGTTTAGATTACAAATTCACTATAGAAAGTCAAAAATCTCGACCAGAGGAAAATTAACCTCTGGGCGAAAAAATCAAAATGAAGAAAACGTGAAATTATTTTCACGGAGTTTAGAGGACGTGACCTATATGTATCCGGATATTGTTGAGGCAGTTAAGAAAGAGGTTAAAGCCACAGAAGCTATTTTTGAAGGTGAGGCGATTGGCTTTAATCCTCAAACCGGCGAATTTTTACCATTCCAGGAAACAGTTCAACGCAAAAGAAAATATAATATTGCCGAAAAAACCAAAGAGATTCCTTTGAAACTTTTCGCTTTTGAACTGTTGTATCTTAATGGAATAAATTATCTACAAACGATCTACGCAAAGCGGCGAGAAATGTTGAGAAAGGTAATCAAAATAAGCGGAGATTCTGCCAAAAACACTATTTTGGTGGCAGAAGAGGAGGTGGTACCTAACGAGAAAAAAATCGAGCTTTTATTTAATGATGCTATCAGTAAAGGTCTTGAAGGAATTATCGCTAAAAAACTTGATGGCATTTACCAACCAGGAGCACGGGGCTGGAACTGGATCAAGTTTAAACGAAGTTATGCCTCCAAAATAAACGACACAATTGATTGTTTGGTTTTGGGATACGATTTAGGTAGAGGTAAGAGGACAAGCTTCGGTATGGGAGCTTTTTTAGTGGGAGTTTATGATGAAAAAGAAGACAAGTTTGTTACCGTGGCCAAGATCGGGACTGGTCTGACAGATGAAGAGTGGAAAAAATTAAAAGTTCAAAGTTCAAAGTTCAAAGTTCAAAAACAACCAAGTCAATATTCGGTTGATAAAGGAATGGAGTGTGACGTTTGGTTGATGCCAAAGATTGTGGTGGAGATTAAAGCCGATGAAATTACCCGTTCGCCGGTTCACACGGCCGGTAGAAGACTGCGACCTACTAAAACTAGATCTGCCTTAGAGGTAGATATACCCGGTTTTGCCCTCCGTTTCCCCAGATTGCAAAAATTTAGAGATGATAAAAGATCAGATGATGTTACTACATTGATCGAAGTGGAGAAGATGTATGCAAAGCAAGGGTCTTAATTGTCCTTATTGGATATTCGATAAAAAATGACCAAGGATTATTCTTAATTCGTCTTGATGATATCTTGACGACTAAAGATTTATCAATCATGATTTTTCCTCCAGCTTGAATAATATGAATTGCTAGGTCAATATCTTCATGAACTTTGGTGTTGTCTAAACAGACACTATTTTTGACCTTTTGCCAAATTTTCTTGGTCAGGGCGAAGTTGAATCCGCTTAAAGTATCCTTGCCTTTTTGGACGAGTTTCATAAAGTCAAGGTAGGTGTCGGCAAGTAAGGTTGTCTGTAATGGAAAATCGTAAAAAATACAGGTACCTCCCAAAGCATCAATTTTGTTTTTTTGGAAATTGGCTTTAATTTTTTTTATCCAGTCTGAAGGTATAATTGTGTCAGCATCGCTTCGGGCAATAATATCACCGCGAGCAGTATTAAAACCCCGATTACGGGCGAAGGTAATCCCTTGGATTGGTTCTCTAATAATGGTGACGGGATATTTTTTAGCAAGATCATAAGTTTTATCGGTTGAGTTATTGTTGACAATAATGATTTCATCAGCTTTTTCTTGTTGATTTTGTAGACTTTCTAGACAGCGCTCAATATATTTTTCTTCATTATAAACTGGTATAACAACGGAAACTTTCATTCAATAATTCTAACAGATGTTATAATTGGTTATTCAACATGAAGCCATTTTTTTCGGTTGTTATCCCTACTTTAAACGAAGAACAGTTTTTACCGGTATTATTAACCAGTCTTGTCAAACAAAAAGATAAAGACTTCGAAATAGTTGTTATTGATGGTAAGTCTGACGATAAAACTAAAAGGGTAGTTCTCTCATTCAGTGGAAGGCTTTTAATCAAATTTTTTATCAGTCAAAGACGCCAGGTGGCTTTTCAAAGAAATATTGGCGCTAAAAAATCATCTGGTAAATATTTGATTTTTCTTGATGCCGATTCTGGTGTTCACCCTACCTTTATAAAAAGATTAAAGGCAACTATTTTTAAAAGAAAGGGATTGGTTTTTATTCCCTACATTCAACCAGATACTCACAATTCACAAGTTAAGATTAGTTTTATATTGGTCAATTTCCTAATTGAGTTTTCACAAAACATTACCAAACCATTTTCTGGAGGCGGGGCGATTATCTTTGAAAAGCATTTTTTTCATCAAGTTGGTGGATTTAATGAACGGCTATTCATCGCCGAAGACCACAATTTAATTCAAAGAGCAAGTAGCTGGGGAGTAAAGGCAAAATTTCTAAGAAACGTCAAGGTTAAGTATTCTTTAAGAAGATGGCGAAGAGATGGTCAGATAGCGGTTTTTTATAAATTTCTTATCGCCACCGCCCACCTGCTTTTTAGAGGCGATATTAAAAAAGAAATATTTGATTATAAAATGGGCGGTGGAGATTACCGAAAAATAAAAAAAAACCACTTGATCAACGAACTAAATGATCGTCTCAAACAAATAAAGAGTTACTTTACCCCGTAACCAGAATGCTCCGGGTGTAAACCCAGAGATGAATAAGCGTTCATCACGGAGCGACCGTGAAAATGCCCCGAGCGTAAACTCGAGGTTACGGGGTTTACCAACTGGTAGAAAAAGAAGTTATAGTTCAAACTTTGACAATATCGGAAAATGATCTGAGTCGTTATAATCTAATCTTTGGGTAGAGATATTTTTCAGTCCTCGATAAAAAATATAGTCCAATTTGACTTCGTTGACCCAAATTTTCCTGACCACTTTAGAAAATAAAAAATATAGTAACCGATAAATGAATCCAAACTGATTGAAAGCAGTGACAGGAAACCTCATTGTATAGAAAAGGTTGTGAGTTGCTTCTTTTAACCGGTATTTATTCATAATATCTTCTAATTTTTTCCTTTCGATGGGAAAATTAAAATCACCGGTAAGGATAACTGATCCATCTTTATCTAACTCATCAAGATCGATCTTCTTTAACTGTTTAATTCTAAGAGAGTTTAGGCTAATAGCAGAAAGATGAAGATTATAAACAGTTACGGTTTTTTTTGTCAGTTTAATATCCAAGTTTGTCTTAAGAATGGTCCTTCTCAGTCCTTTATTTTTAAACATACGAATGATCATTCTTAATAGTTCATAGAATCCGTTACTTAAAAGAATTGGCTTTGAATTCAGAAAATTAAACTTATCTGGCTTAAAATAAGTAGCTACGCCCCAAATTTTACCAAACTCGATAAAGCAGTTAGCATAATCAGCCAATCGATAACCATATTTCTCTAATTTATTAAGATTTTCTTCACTAGTGTCAACTTCCTGAAGGCAGACAATGTCAGGTTGATATTGCTCTAAAATACTGGGTAGGCGTGGAAAAGCTTTATTAAAAAGAACATTATATGTCAATAAAGTAAATTTCATAAATAAATTATATAAAAAAACCTGGAAATTACCAATTCGCAAACTATCCACATTTTTTACTAAAAAATCAAAGAGCAGAATGACGGGCTAAAATGGTTTAATTTCCTATAAGATATCTTATAGTTTTATATTTATTTTCTATAGGACTTGACAAAATGGTTCTTATCTTTTATATTTGATTATATGGTAGCCGATATGTTTTTAGGAAAGCCTAAACAAAAAAAGATAGTTAAAGATTCTAACTTGAAGAAAGATTTAGTTAGTTTTGTTTCAAAACAGTTTAGCGAATTATTAAAAAAAAATTTGCGAGTACCAATCAAACTTTATCAACTTTAATTTACTTGACAAAAAAAGAGCATCACTACCGCTCGTATAAGGGGACGACGAGTAGTAATGCTCAATGTTCACATTAACAAAAAAAAATTCCTTTGTCAAGAATCAATATACATCTATTTGGTATATCAATCCATTTTTATCTTGCGTTTGAAAAATAACTCTTCCCAGTTGATTAAATTTTTCTAACCGAAGATTAGAATACTTTTCTTTTTCCAGTCTAGAAACAATTATATATTTAATTTGATACTTCTTAACCAGAGTTTTAGTTAATTGAATATCCTCTGATTCAAAAATATTAACAACGTCGGGAATTCTTTTACCAATAACATCGGGAGAGCCTCGCCAGAGCCATTCATGGACCCACCAACCAGCCACCGTTGGTAAACCGGTATAAGCAGAAATTCTTTCATAGTCGGTATATGAATCGCCTTGAGCCTCAAGGATAACTGGTTGACCAGAGACATGATTGTTTAAAAAATCAATAATCTCTTTATCTCCAGGAGAAAAATTAGTTAGCCAGAGAGAACCGTCCAGTTGCGGTATCTTTTTTAAGGTCCCGTAATAAGAAGGAATAGCAAAAGCGGGATAAATTGTTATAAAAAAGAGAAAAGTTAGAAAGATAAGATTGAAGAAAAACCTTTTTAATCTAGGTAAAAATTTTATCTGGAAGAAAACAAAACCTGAAGCAATTCCCATCATAATAAAAGCTTGGTATCCCAACTTAAACATTGTATTAGCTCGGAAGTGAACAGGATAGATATCTTTGATGTAGAAAAATTCGGGAACAGTTATCAGAAAGACTCCAAAGGAAAAAAGAACGAAGATAAAGTTGTTAATCTTACTTTTTGATGATTGATCTATTAACAAAAAGATAATAAAACCGATCCAAAAAAAACCCCAAAGAACAAAAAGCATCCAAAATGGCGATATTTGACAGTTGCCCTTTTCAAAAAGAAATGGCCCGATGTGACCAATTTTCGTCAGAAAGTCCAAACTGCAGTTGACACCAATTCCGGAAATAAACGGGGTAAAGTGGGCAGAAAAAGGTAAAGAAAAAATTACAAACGACAAAAAAAGGATTACAACACTAATTACTAATTGATAACTAATTCCGTAACTAATTAAGAAGAAAATAATAGTTAACAACAAATATATCGGCCCGTCGATGGCATTAGTCATATAGTGAACAGCGGTAAGAAAGCCGAGAAAGATGGTTAGAATTAGTTGGAATTGATTTATCCTGAGCCAAGTCGAAGGATTAAAATTAGTTAAAAATAGTTTTTTGAAATTTGAAAATTTATTTTGATATTTGATACTTGATATTTGATCCTTTCCACGATTAAGATTTTTTTTGTCCTTAAATGAAATGAAGAATTTAAATAAAATAGCCAGGGTTAATAACACAAATGGTATATCAAACACATGTCCATGCAGATCGGCGACCACATAAGAATATAGAGGAAATTCATGAATAGTAAAAGGAATAAATCGGGTGGCGTTAGGATACCAGTAGGTAGAAGGGTGATAACCGGTCAAAATCTGCCAAAAAGGGATTGGTTTTTCGGTGGGATAACCGCTACTAAAAACATAGATCGTATGCAAATTTCCTCCGAGGTTAACAATATAACTTGCCACTAAGCCAAAAAAAATTAATTTGAGGAATAAAAACGGATTGAGCTTAAACCGACTATTTTTTAGCAGATAAAGATAACACATATTAAAAACCAATGAAAAAACTTGCGTAACGCCTAAGGCAAAAATTGTTGCCAAAATGAGGTTATAACCAATCGCTGGTTTTACTCCAGTAAGTTTAATTAAGGAAGAACCTACTAAATGGCCAAAATAATAATAATTAATCGGAAAACCTTGAAGATTGCTCGTGTTAGCCGAAAGCCACATATCTAAGGGTGGGAAGTATTTTGATCTCAAGATTGAGTTGATGAAGCCGAAGTCCATAAACTTTTCCAGTCCTCGAACCGATGGTTCCTGACCGCGGACATAAACCCAGAATATGAAAGCGGTTAGAAATAATATTTCTTCAAAAATTATCAAAGTTACGTGGTAGGAGTTAGGCGTTATGTGGGTTGATTTTAGTTTTTTTGATATAAAAAAGTTAATAACGATAAACAAAACAATAATAACAAGTAGACTTAATTGATTAAAAGAGAGAATCTTGGCTGTTCCTAAAACAAAAATAGAATAACTGAGGAAAAGGATGGCTAAAACCTTCGAAAACGGGTAACCGTAATCAAAAAAGACTTTTCCAAACAGTTTTTTAGTTAAAGGGAAGAAAATGATTCCCAGAAAAAGGAGGATCGCATACCAATATAGCGAAGTTATCAGCCAACCCATATCAGATTATTATATAATAAACAACATATTACACCTATCTTACTCCAGTTTGTAGCCCGACAGGGCGAAAAAGTGGATTAGATAGGTGGATACTGAAAAAACAAATAACAAACCTGGGTTTTTTTAGTATAAATATCAAAAATTAAACATTTTTTTATTAAAAAGTGTTCGTATGCGTCTTTTTCATAACTCCCAATGCAAAAAAAGTTGGGTAAAGAACGCGAGCGCCTCGGCGCAAGTGGGCGATGAAAAATCCGCATATCTCACACTTTCCTGAATTAAAAGTTTAAATTTTTTATCGTGGATTCTAAATATCAACCGCTATTAATTGAAGAAAAAATATACCAGTATTGGGAAAAAAACGGATATTTTACTGCTAAAGTTAATAAAGACAAAAAACCCTTCTCTATTATTCTACCCCCTCCCAATGCCAACGCTGATCTACACATGGGTCACGCGATGTATGTTTATGAAGATATCATGATTCGTTTTCATAAACTAATTGGAGATGAGGTATTGTGGTTGCCCGGCGCTGATCACGCTGGAATCGAAACACAGTTCGTTTACGAAAAACACCTGAAAAAACAGGGTAAAAGTCGTTTTGATTTTGATCGGGAAACACTCTTTAAAGACATATGGAATTTTGTCGAAGACAACCGAGGAAAGATGGAAAAACAATTAAAAAGACTAGGGTTTGCCTTGGATTGGTCAAGGCAAAAATACACCATGGATCCTGAAATCATTAAAATAGTTTATGAAACTTTTGAAAAACTTTTTAAGGCAGATTTAGTTTACCGGGCAAAAAAACTGGTTAACTATTGTACTTATTGTGGTACTTCATTTTCAGATTTGGAAGTCGTTTATAAAGAGAGGGTCGACCCGCTTTATTATATGAAATACGGTCCGTTTATATTAGCGACGGTGAGACCGGAGACAAAATTCGGCGATACGGCCGTTGCTGTTCATCCCGATGATAAAAGATATCAACAATCGATCGGTAAAGAGATTGAAGTCGAAGGACTAATCGGTAAATTCAAAGTTAAAGTCGTCGCCGATACAGCAGTTGACCCAAAGTTCGGAACGGGAGTGGTTAAGGTGACACCGGCGCACGACTTTGATGATTATGAAATTTCTTTACGTCACAATCTTCCAATGAAGCAAGTAATTGATTTTGACGGTCGTTTGAATGAGTTGACAGGAAAATATCAGGGGATGCGGGTAAAAGCGGCGCGGGAACAAGTGGCCAACGACCTTAAAAATAAAGGTTGGATAATTAAAGTTCAGGAAGATTATACGCACAGAGTCGGAACTTGCTATCGTTGTGGTAGAGTTCTTGAACCCTTGCCGAAAGAACAGTGGTTTATTAAGGTCGCGTCTTTAAAAAAGAAAGCCATAACATTGATAGAGTCCGGAAAAATTAATATCTATCCGAGTCGGTTTAAAAAAATCCTGACTCAAATTCTTGATAATTTTTATGATTGGAATATCTCCAGACAGATCGTTTGGGGAATCAGAATACCGGCATACAAATGCAAGTTAAAAGTTCAAAGTGAAAAGTTAAAAGTTGAAGAAAAGTGGTTTGTTTCAATAAAAAAACCTGACAAATGCCAGATATGTGGAGAGTGTGATTTTAAACAGGATGAAGACACTTTTGACACCTGGTTTTCTTCGGCGCAGTGGCCGTTCGCAACTCTGGCGAGTTGCTCAAACTCAAAGTTCAAAGTTCAAAGTTCAAAATTAAATAACAATGTAACAATAAAACAATTTAACAATGACTTTTTTAACTACTTTTATCCTACTTCAGTCATGGAAACAGGTTATGATATTTTCCGAGCCTGGGTTTCTAGAATGATTATGATCGGTTATTTTACTACAAATCAGGTGCCGTTTAAAAATGTGTTTGGGCACGGAATGGTACGTGATCGGAAGGGGCAGAAGATGAGTAAAAGTAAGGGAAATGTGACTAATCCGATGATGATGGCTGATAGATATGGAGCGGACGCTTTAAGAATAGCCTTAATTTTTGAGACAAAAGAAGGGGGAGATCTTTCATTTGCCGAAGAAAAAGTCATTGGGATGAGAAATTTTATTAATAAGGTGTGGAATATTGGCAGGTTCATTTTTATGAACCTGCAAGTTAAAAGTGAAAAGTTAAAAATTAAAAGTTTAAGTGAGAAGTCAAAAGTTTTTCAAAATCTAGAAAAAGAGTTTAAAGAAGAAAAGAAAGAATATTTTAAATACATGAAAAGTTATCAGTTTTCCAAAGCGCTTGGATTAATTTATGAATTTTTATGGCACCGTTTTGCCGATTATTATATTGAACAGTTGAAGGATAAAGTAATAAATGGTAACATAGAAGCTTTGGAATTATTAAGAAAAATATATTTTGGAAATTTAAAAATGTTGCACCCGTTTGCGCCGTTTGTCACCGAAGCAGTATGGCAAGTTTTTAATGGAAAACAAAATAGCATATTAAAAGATTCGGCAACGCAATTTTTTAATTTTTAATATTTAATTTTTAATATTAATATGAAGCGTACCTGGCAACCAAAGAAAAAAAAGAGAATGCGCACCCATGGTTTTCTAAAAAGAATGAGTACTCATGACGGAAGAAGAGTGCTGAAAAGAAGGAGAATGAAAGGGAGGAAAAAGTTAACCGTATAGTTATAATACGAATGATGCGAATCTGAATGCAAATTATGCAAATGATACGAATATTAGAAACAGAATTAGCATAATTCGCAGTATTTGCATATTATTCGTAGATTCGTATTATATTTATGTTATCACCTAATTTTTTCAACACCATTTTTGTTTTTCCGATCCTTAATATATTAGTGGCGTTATATAAGCTGTTATCACTGGTAAAAATTCCTGGATCATTTGGCTTCTCAATCATCGGGCTGACGGTTTTAATTCGTCTTTTACTTCACCCTTTTTTTAAGCAACAAATGGAAACAGCCAAGAAAATGCAGGAACTAAAACCTCACATTGACAAACTTTCTAAAAAACACTCCAAAGATCCAAAAAAACTTCAACAAGAGCAACTGAAGCTTTATCAACAGGCAGGGATTAACCCCGCCTCCGGTTGTGTCTTTATGATTATCCAAATTCCGGTTTTTTTCGCTTTATATAAAACTTTATCCCTTTTTTTACTTAACAGCAACCTTGTCAAAACGATCACGGAAATTAATCATACTTTATATCTTTCTTTATTAAAAATTGAGACAATCAATCCTTGGTTTTTTGGATTTAATCTGGCCTTGGCGCCAAATAAAGCTGCTCAATGGCATTATTATTTAATTCCAGTAGTTACCGGAGTCCTGCAATATTGGCAGGCACAGGTATCCATGCCGGCAGCTCCTAAAACCGACTCGGTTGAGGAGCGAAGTCCCGCTGAGCGGGACGGACGCGGGAAAGCCGAGTCGGTTAAGGATAAAAAAAGCGACGGTGGTGATTTTCAACAAGCAATGAGTATGCAGATGAAGTATATTATGCCGTTGATGATCGGTTGGTTTTCTTACACCTTACCATTAGGCCTGTCGCTTTATTGGAACATTTTTTCGATATTTAGTATTATTCAGTATCAGAAGATAAGTCCTAAATCCAAAGCTCTAAATCCTAAACAATTACAAAATCCAAAATCTTAAAAATAAATAGTTTGTTAAATTAAAACTCATAAAATTGAAATTTGTTTAGAATTCAGATATTAGAATTTAGTATTTTTAAAATATGGATAAAATTAAAATAATAAAAACTGAGGTGGAAGAACTGTTAAAAAAACTGATCGACAAGTTTGAGGTTGAAGTCTCTCAAGAAGGTGAAAGTTATCAGGTAATTATCAAGGCGGAGGAGGAGGCGCCAACGGTGATTGGCCGTCACGGAGAAACCATTCGGGCAATCCAGAAAATTTTAGAGGTAGTGTTATATAAGAAGTTTGGCGAACCTTTGAGACTTTTAGTTAACGTTAATGACTATCGAGAAAAACAAAAAGAAAAGTTGGAATTAATGGTTTCTCAGTTAGCCGATAAGGTAAGAACAACAAAACAATCAACTCAAGTACAAGACCTTTCTTCTTATGAAAGGAAAGTAATTCATGAGTTTATAACGGCCAACTATCCCGAGCTAACCTCTTATTCAGTCGGTGAGGGAAGAGAGAGGAATCTTGTGATAGACTTAAAAGAGAATGAGCCAACCAAGTCGTCGACAGAATAAAATAAATTTTTTATTATTATTCCTTCTTCCTGTCATCGTGATTTTTGACCTGCTTTATTATCTGATTAACCGGTCATCTTGTTTAAACTGTGGTAATTTGTCCCAGTTTTTTTCCACCTCATCTCTTTCTGCTTTTTTAATCGGCGGATTTTTAGCTAAATTCAGAAAAAATAAGAGAACATAGTCTACATATATATTAAAAAAATTATTCCTTCACAGCGACCTAAATATCGACTTTTGTAGCGTATAGTCCATCGACAACAATCTTTGAATAAGATATCTTTTTTTAACTTGACGCTATGAAGGGTAACTTTTTTTATCAAAGATTAGGGGAAAGATTAATCTCTGAAAGGGAGAAGAAGAGTCTTTCTCAAGAACAGCTGGGTTTAATTGCCGAAATCGATCGAACTTATATCGCTCGGATCGAGAATGGAAGAGCCAACCCAACCATAAAAATCTTATGCAAAATCGCTAAATCATTAAAAATTAAGCTAAGTAAGTTGTTGAGAGGGGTCTAAATACAAGTTAAAAATTTAAAGTTCAAAGTTAAAAGTTACAATTCAAAGTTTAGAGTTATGCAAACAAACGAAGATTTTAAACAGCAACTTATAAACAGAACTCTTGATTTAGCAAGAAAGACAATCTCTTTAGTAGATAAGTTTCCTAGTAAAAGATCTGCTTGGGTTATAAGTGACCAATTAATAAGAGCTTCGACGAGCATTGGTGCCAATATTATTGAAGCTCAAGCAGCTAGCTCAAGACGTGATTTTATTAATTTCCTTAATCATGCTTTAAAAAGTGGAAATGAGACTAAATTTTGGTTTGTGCTTTCAAAAGATCTTAATCAAAAATTAATTAAAGAAGTTGATGTCTTATTGAATGAAACTAAAGAATTAACAAAAATACTAGGTTCATCTATTATGACTTTAAAAAATAAAAATAAGTATGAGAAAACTTTTAATTTTAAATTGAAATTTTGAATTTTTCACTTTGATCTTTGAATTAAAAAGAGCTTCTTGTTTCACTTCTAAAAATCTGGTAGAGTGGATTAATAGAATTATAATTTTGTCAATCCCGCTCAGCGGGGTCAACCCCGACTAAATCGGGACAGGATGGGTAAGATAGAAAAAACTATGGCGGCTGCACCAGAAGCACAACCAGTCGGAGGAATCGAAATGATTTCTCAGATTATCAGGCAAGTCAAAGCAGAGATTCAAGCAGCTGATACTCAAGCAAAAAAAGATCAACTTGGAGGAGAAGTAAGCCAAGATTTAAAAAGAGCAGAAACACCGGCTAAAGAAGTTGCAATGGAGGAGGCACTAATCAAAGGCAGCCGTCAAGCTTTTCCGACAAAACAGCTGGAAGCGGCTCAAGTACTGAAGACAGTAATCCGGGCGGCTGAAGCGGCCAAGGCCGGTATCCGTGTCTCCAGCTCTGACCAGGGTCAAGCTTTGCTAGTAAAGTTAGCCGATCAAAGTCTTAGTGCTAGTACGGCTAGTTCGATCGCCGCCAATATTCTTGATTTTTTGCTGGGTGATAAAAATATTACTTTAGCCGGTCAATTAAATCCCGAGTTTGAACAGGCCTTTAAAAGACTTAGTGATTCAAATAGTTTGGCGGCCGAGATTATATATAAAGCGGTGAAACAAACGGCAGGAAATTTGGGTATTCCGGAAGCGGACGTTGATAACAAATTAAAGGTTGAAGCGGCTGCAGATTTAGAACACGCCGAAAGAGAAACAAATAGTTTTAGTATTGCGGAAGATGAGCAGTTTGATTTATTAAATAAAAAATTCGACACAGCCTTAAAGAAAAATTTTGAACTTTTACCAAGCGATCCAAGCGCTTTAACATCTAATGAGAGATATAGACTAAGAAATTGCTATCTTGGAGGAAAAGAAGACCTATCTCAACTACAAGATGGGTTAAGAAAAATCGGTCTCTCCGAATCTGAAGTCAAGGAATTCTGGAACCTACAGAGAAGAAAATTTCGACCGGCCGACCCTAGATCTATTAAAGGTTTCTTAACTAATGATAGATTAATTGGTTTACTTGATAACGCTTGTGAAATCTTTAAGATGGATCAATTTCGGAAGGAAGGTGGTAAATATCAGATTATTCATATTAAAGCCGATGGGAGCATTTATTTCGATAAAAGAAAGTTTAAAAAGTTAATTACAGAGTATCATTTTAAAGCTCTTGAAAAAATTTTTAGTAACAATACGCAACTATATCAACAGGCAATGTCAACCTTACAAATGCAATATCAGTATTATTTTATGGGAGTTCAGGGGTTGGTTGAAGATGTTTGTGACAAAATGACAACAAACATTTTTATGAGCAACAGCGATGATGATAAAGAAATGAGGGAATTTTTATCGGATGTCTCAGGTAGATATCAAGCCTCTCTACTTAACTTTGCCGAGGTTTTTCATGATCTTCCTCTGCATGCCCGCGACGCGGCCAATTTTGAAAAATGGTCGCAGTTTCTGGGTTATATCTTCCCGTCCGAGTTTGCCGAGTCGTTTGATCCGGATGATCCGATCGTTTCGACGGCTCGGCGCACCATCTCCATGTATCTCAGACAAAGAGTAGCGACTAATAATAATAGGATACCTTCGGACCTTTTTTCCGGCGAATATATAGAAGAAGGGGTTCGTTACAGCATTAAAGATAAAGCGACGATGACAAATATATTAAAGAAACGAATGGAAAAGGTTCGTCGTCAGGAAGGAAGGATAGAAGAGGTTAAAGACTGGGAGGTGGAACGGGCGATGGTCTACGGTCTTGGTATCGGAATTTGTAGCCTGATGGATCCAGAGGTGATAATCAGTGCCGATCCAAACTGGGAAAGTGACTTTAGGGGTATCTATCCTCTAGCTCCGGTTCTATCAGCCAAACACAACTGGGGATTGGGCCGAGGTTATCCGGTTGCCACCTACGTTCCCGAATTAATGAAGATGGACGTGACCCTTTTTCCGGAACAGCGAGGATTTTTCCGACGGGCATTTTTTAAAAAGGAGTGGGTGCCGAAAAAACTTCACGACTGGGTGGCTGGTAAATCAAAAGACTTAAGAGAAAAGATTCTCACCGAGTTTCTTGACCGACGAGGCCAGTATCAAGAACTTCTTAATATGGTCAATATTGGCGCCAGCTTAAATAGTCGTCATGGTTGGCGGACAACTTTGATCAAAGAAATTTTAAAAGAAGTAATTCAAACTGAAGACTGGATGGGTGACCGTCGGATCGAGTTTGAGGACTTTAACAAAGAAGCAATCTTTAAATGGGGAAATAAGGAATGGGACGCTTTCTTTGATCTTGGGCAACGGTTATATGGGACAGCGGCCATCTGGTGGTTAGCGCCTGATCGGGTAAAAGGAGAATTAAAGCGGTATTTGGCCGGTCAGCTCAGAAAAAAAACGCTTAAGGACGCCGAGTTTAGCGAATATGAGACCGGGGAAAAAGCCCATGAGAAAAGATTTGAGTTTCTAGTTAAAGACAAAAACGGTCAGTTTAAAAAACAGAAGCTAACCTTTGCCGAACTAAGAGAGATGAGGAAAGATCAGCTCAGAGGAGAAGGATTTTATAAATATTTTAGACGCAATCCTGGAGAGTTCGTTTTGTTGTTGTCACAGTTGGCGCCAGAGATATTTGATTTAAAAAATGAAATTGATGGAAATAAATTAAGACAACGATGGGGAACGGTGGGGGTTGAGAATCTGACCAAAGTCAGGGCCTGGTTAAAAGACGTTTTATTACCAAAATTTGTTAATGTTGATACGCAAGTCGGTCCCGGTAAGACACATAAAGATATGAAAGCGGCGGTTAAATACGCCATTGAGCGTTTGGTCGAAGAGTCAGGGACAGCTTATGAATTACTAACAATAGATACAGACGACAAAAAACGCATAAAAAGATTAGAGGTAGAAGCAGGAGATATCAAAGATGAAAAGATAAGAGCGGCGCTTTTTGGCCAGGGTGGGTTAATGAATATCTTAGCGGCCGATGATTTTGGCGGGTTTGACGACGCCGGTAAATTTAGCCTGGGCGATCAAGGTTTTTTCTACCGAATCGGTCAGGCTTGGACGTTAAAACAAAACGAAATCAATCCTTTTGCCACCGACATGAATCACTATGCCTTTTATAAGATTATTGGCAGTGTCGGTGAAGACGTGATGAAAAGATGGTTGACTGACGCTAATATCGTCAAAGAAATAATCGGCGGCGTGGGTCACCTCGACGAACTACTATTAGAAGCGGCCAGAACCAGAGATTTGTCAAAAATTATGGAGTTACATAAAAAAATGTATGATCCATTGAAAGCAATTATGGGTAAGGAATATGCCCAACGGGCCAACTATATTATGGCCAGTATCGTCGCCCAGTTTTTTTATGAACATAGTTTTACGAGAAAATCTTTCCTTCAGTTTCCCTTTACTAATCTTATGAAATTGGTCTTGAGAAAAAACGTGGCTCTCTCTAAGATTATCACTGAAAATATTAATGCAATGAGTATGGATGAGAACGCCCTCCGCGACTATTTTATGAAATTAAGTTATGGGATGAATATTCTACCTGAAAAAGGACTTTGGTCGTTGGAACAGTTGGAGAATGCTTTTGATGCCAAGACGGATACCTTTATTTTCGGCAATGTTGCGCCGAATATTTTTGTCGTCGCTGCCCTTTTTATATTATTTACTAATTTAAAGAAGGCCTTAGAAGAAGCGGAAGGAAAGAAGAAATAGTTAATTGAATTTTTTTTATATTTAGCGATAATTAAATTATGAATAAGTTTTCTAAAAATGTTCTACTTTTTTTAATTTTAAGTTTTCTTTTTGTTTTTGTCTCAGGATCTATATTCGCCAACCAGACTCATTATTTAGCAGCTAAAGACGATCCATCAAAACAGCTGGACCAGTTGTTTCAGGGAGCAAACTGTGGCAAAATTAATCAAAAATGTTGTACCGGCGATTTTCAAATTCCTTCATTTAATTTTTCATTACCGGCTCCATTTGATGTTCTTTCTACTGCTGCAAACGGTATTACAAATTTTTTTACCAAAAAATTAATTGAGCCAGGGATGTTAAAGGTCCGAGACTTTATTTTTAGTAACTTCGAAGTTAATCCAAATGGTTATTGTCAAGATGGTAATATACCTTCGGATAAAATCAACCCGGCAAACTGTATTTGTCTCAGCGAAGCGCTTGAAAACGTTTCCCGGCTTTGTCTCTTTATTGATGGTAATGAAAAGAATGATTGTCTATCTTGTGTCACTAATGATAAGGGTATCTGGACAGCCATAGGTTGTGTCAAGTCGGATTTAGGCGCTTTTATCAGTGAAAAGATTTTAGGTTGGGGAGTGGGTTTAGCCGGGATTATCGCATTATTATGTATTATCTTTTCCGCTTTCCAGTTGCAGATTTCCCAAGGCAACCCGGAAAAGATCAAAAAAGCCCAGGAATTACTTACTTCATGTATTATGGGATTAATGTTGATTATCTTTTCTGTCTTCATTCTTCGCCTTATTGGCGTCGATATCTTAAAGATACCGGGTTTTAAGAGAAATTAATATATCTTGAATCATGGATATTAAACAAGCAAAAGATATATTTCATTGGTTATATGCAAATACGGACGGTTACCGCATCTCGATCGAAGCCAGAAAAAAACTTTCATATTATTATATTGCCGACACCTATGGGGAGGTAGAGTTTGACAGTTTTTATCAGATTCTTTCTTTAGCTCAGCCAAAACCTAATAAAGTTTTTTATGATCTGGGATCAGGAATAGGTAAACCGAGCTTGGTTGCCTACCTGTGTTTTGATTTCTCAAAGATCATCGGAATAGAAAAGTTAGAAGGTTTATGGCAAACTTCAAAGAATATTTTAGAGAGACTTCAGAAACATTATCTCGAATTATGTAAAACAAAGTCTAATTCGCAGATTGATTTTATTCAGGGAAATTTTTTAGATCTTGATTTTTCCGATGGGGATGTAATTTTTATCAACTCATACACTTTTTTTTATTACCAGATCTACGACCGATTATTTATTAACAGACTTAAGAAACTAAAAAAGGGAACAAAGATTATTACAACCGTGATGCCAATTACCTTACCAATTTTTAATATTAAGAAATTGGGTAGATTTAAATTCTCTTGGGGTGAGGAGGATGTTCTTATTCACTCCGTGTTTTATTAACTTTGTCATTCAAGGTTGACCTCCCTGGTTTTTTTTAGTTAGTTTAATTAGGTCTGTAAGGTGGCGATCTGTCACTGACTCTGGGAAGAGGTTACCAAAGATACCATGCTTTTGTTTGTCGGCTGCATTTAATATTGCTGGGCCAACAAAGGGTATCTGCGTTAATGAACTGATTCCCATTGTGGCAGACTTAACTCCACCAAGAGCCGTAGCCGCTCCGCCGAAGAATGTCCCCAAACCAAGACTAAATGGTAATCCTTTGGCGCCGAGCGCCTCTTTAAGCGCTTTCACCAAATCGGGCAAAATAAGATAAAGACCTAAACCAACCAAAATTATGATCGAATCTTGATTCAAAGGGTATAAAAAGGGAGGCGCCCAAAATTGATTAGTTCCAACCTGCAGGTTGATTTTATAAATAATATCGCTGACAATTATTATCAAAATAACGAAGGGAAAAGTTATCAAGTTGGCCAACATATTTTTAAACCACCAAGAAAAGGTATTTTTTCCGGGAATCGCTTCAAAAAGCATAATCAACGGAGCAAAAAATATTAATAACAATATCTGAAGATAATTTGTTAAAAGAAGAAAAAAGATTCTAAAAAAAAGAAAGAGCACGGTTAATCCGACCAGTAATCCAACAAGTAAAGGAAGAGCAAACGGTGTTAACAGAAAAGTTAATATCCAGAATATAATCGCTGCGACTATTTTTGGTAAATCTCCTATTCCAAAACCAAAAGTAGCCGCTTGAATAGAAAGATCCTTAAAACCACCAGTAAAAGCATCTTCAATTCTCATCTTTTTCCAGAAAAGAGAAGCCATTCCTAAAGAAGAAAGAAATCCACCAATAAATTTAAACCAGGTACCCAGGCCGAGTGGTAAGATTGACAAAAGATAATTACCAGTGTTAATTAGATTAAATTTGACCGAAAGTAATTTGCTACTACTTCCCGAAACATAATCATTCATTAAACTAAAAGCATTAGCAGGCTTATAAGGATCAATGTTAATTGTACTCAAGGTTGAGATGATGATTAAAATCAAGACATACATCAGGTCGATCATAAAACCGGCAATTGCATAGGAAAACGTTATTAGAAGAAGAGCAATTACTATTCTAGGAAGAGAGTTTTCTACTGAGATGACGGTCTGGGGATTAATTTTCGCCCGAAACATAATCATAAATCCTATGCTAATCATAACGATAACTAAAATAATATAGGCAAAGTTGCGGAAAGCGCTCCAGATTTTGATGAATGGCTTGATTGCGGCAAAACCGATACCCTCGGCGGCGTAAGATTTTGGGACGAAACCTGCGTTTTCTAGTTTAGAGTAAACCCAATAAACCCCAGAGGCGGGCGGGTTAGTATAGGGAAGAGCAATTAAATTTCCAACAAAACCCAAAATACTATGATTATAATTTTTGTCACCGTCATTAGGGTTTTTTGTACAGGCTTCACCAACAAACCCACAGGTCATCATGCGATAAAGTGCTACCGTTATCCTACCTTCTTTACTCGAATTGAGTTTTTTGTCGTTGATGACTTTATAAATCTCATCGCGGTTTTTTTGGATTGGATCGTAGCTGATTTTTGGCCGGTCTTTGTTGAGAAAATACATAAAGAGTGAAACGACAACGAAGTAGACGGCAATGACTAAAAAAACCTTTTTGATAATTCCGACCGCTTTTTTTATAACAGGTAAAATAGGAAGCATAAGTTAATTGTAAACAAAATCGGGTGGTAAAGTCAACGAACAATAATAATACGAATGATGCGAATCTGGATGCGAATGATACGAATTATGCTAATATTTTTTTATGGGAAGAATAATTTATCCCAACCTTTGTTTTAAGATAAACGGAATTCTTTTTAAGACTCATAATCAATTAGGAAAATTTTGTAGTGAAAAACAATATTGCGACCTAATAGAAAAATTCCTTAAAGAATCTTCTTTATTATTTGAACGTGAAAAAACTCTGCCACGGATATTTAAAGAAGAAAAAGAAGGGAGAAATAAAGTTGATTTCTTCGTAGAGAATAAAGTAATTTTAGAGGCAAAGTCGAAAAAAATAATTACTAAAGATGATTACTATCAAGTTAGGAGATACCTGTCGGTGTTAAATAAAAAATTAGGGATCTTGGTAAACTTCCGTTGTACCTATCTTCACCCTAAACGGATTTTAAATTCAGAAGCCAATGAGTAATTATTCGCATAATTCGCAGCATTTGCATTCATTCGCGAATTCGTATTATTTTATTAAAAATCTATCTATCGGTATCGCAGGATAGTTGGCCTTTAGCCAGTCTTCAAAGACTTTTTTGTTGGTTTCTTTTGGTTCTTTGAGGCTGACGATGAACTTATCCTCGCCATAGTCAAAGACAAGGGCGAAGTTATTATTATTTATTGGCAGCTTAGTTTTTAATGCCTGCTTTTGAGTTGATAGGTCTTGTTGCTCTTTTGGTAACTGTTCCTCAAAGACACCGGTTGAGGTGGGTAGTATCGGCGTCGGCGTAAGCGTCGGCGGCGTTGTTATCCTTACCTCGACTGTCGTCGGCGAGGGTAAGTTAATGTTTGTCGGCTGGTTTGATGGAGAAGGGTTGGTCTTTTTTCTTTGCATGACCAAGACGCTCAAAAATAATATTGATAGTAAGACGATGAGGGCGATGACAATTAGAGTTAGATTTTGTTTAGACATGTATTATTATAATTATAACTTTTTTAAAAGTGTTCGTATGCATCTTTTTAATACCCCAGTAGCATTCGCTACGGGGCAAGCCTACCAATGCGAAATAGTTGGTTGTTGAAACACGGACTCCTCGACGCAAGTGGGCGATTAAAAATCCGCACACTTCGCACTTTTCAATTATTTTTTCACCCCAAACGCAACCCTATATTTGGGAAACGGATAACGGGATTTTTCGTTATAAGGCGGACTTTGAAAACGGCCGTAATAAGGGTCATAGGCCCAGGTGTCGTTGTTAGCAGAGACATCGGTAATCCAGAAAAAATGACCACAGCCGGCATCACAGTAGTTAGCTAATACAAAAATAGTCCAGCCGTTATTAATATAGTTTTTAAAATCAGCCGCTACCTGGTCGATGGTTTCCAAGCTGTAAAGCAGATAATCAGTGGTGGTTATACCGTATGATTCAAGAGCGTTCTTGGCGTCACTATATCGGGAACCGGCGCATCCTAAAAAGTAACCTTTTTGTTTATAAAGATCGACGATGGTTTGAGGAGTGATACTGTTATCGATGTATGATGCGGTAATCATCGCTACTGTCGTTGGTCCGCAGCCGGCCCGACAGAGAGTACAACCGGAAGGTAAAGAATAACTGTCGAAACTGCCGCCACATTGAGAATAATAGATTAAGTCGCCGTTTGGTGGATTGGGTGGATTACCGCTTGTAGGATTAATAGGAAAGATACTGAGAAACGGAGTCGGTGTCAGTTGGTTAGTGGGAATCGTCTGCGTGTTTTTACCCAAATCTAAGAGAATACTTAGAAGGTCGGTAATAAGTTTGACATTCGAGTTGTTTGTCGGAGTAGCGGACAGGGTAGCCGACGGTTCAGCTCCCGGTGATAAATACGGGTTTATCTCCGGATTACCGGCCATATCTGAATCTTGACCGTTCTGAGTTTCATCCCTAACAATATAATCACCCGGCTTATTTTCCTCTAACCACTGATCAACTTTTTGATCGGCTTGAAAAGTTTTTTTAGTAATAATTACTTTATTTTTATCAGTCGAGTACTCGACGCGGAAATCATTAGTTTCGTAAGGTAATTTTTGTTTGATTGACTGATTAGTTAAATATTTTTTAGCAGAAGTTTCTGAGGTTGAGGATTGGCCCGTAGTTGTTTTTGTCTGGTTTTTTGTCTGGTTAAGGTCGGATTGTTTTGGTCGTAAAAAAATCGGAAGAATAACTGTTATAGCAATTAGAACAATCAAAATGGCAGTTAACGGAATAATTATTTTCTTATTCATTAAGTTTTACCCCGCTGAGCGGGGTTGACAAACATTAAAAATTTTTTAATAATAAATCTATGGCTTTATTTGATTTTATAAAAAAAACTCAAGATAATTCAATAGTAAATCAACCGGCTGTTCCTCAATCGCCAGTAATTCAATCACCAGTTCAGCAAACATCATCAACACAATCAGTTGTTTCACAACCAATTGGAAAACCACCAGTAAATAAATCCCAAATCTCTCGCCCAGAGGGCGATCGTCCTTTGGACGAAAATATCAAAACTCCACCCTCGAGCCCTCAATCTCCAGCTTCCAGTGTCCAGCCTCCAGCATCGACCATTAAAACCCCACCCTCCATTCCCCATTCTCAACCGTCTGCCCAAAAAGATCTTGACCTAATGACTCATCTTACCCAACGGTCTAACCGAGCGTTTGTCGCCGCTCAAACAAAGACTAAAGAACTAAAAAATCAGTTTATTGATAGTGAGCATATTCTTCACGCCCTTTTATCTGATAACGAGATTTACAATCTTTTGGTCGAGCTAAAGATTCAACCACAAATGATAGAAGAAGAGTTAATAAAGATCTATAAACACGAAAATTATCAGGGGGTGCCTCAACTGTCGCCAAGGGTCAAAAGAATTCTTGACAACTCATTAATCATCGCCAGAAAATTGGGATTTGAGTTTATTTCGCCTGAGCACCTTCTTTTAGCATTATACGAAGAAGGAGAGGGGGCCGGTGCCAGGGCGCTAGCCAAATTTAACTTACAAGAAGACGTTTTAAATAAAAAAATTGTCGGGAGAAAAGAAGGTTTGACCGAAGATCAAAAAGAAGCCGAGAAAAAGAAAAGCGCTTTAGAAGAGTTTACCATCGATCTGACGGCCAAAGCCAGTCAAGGCTTATTAGATCCGGTGGTTGAACGCTCAGAAGTGATTGAGAGGGTGATTCATATTTTATCGAGAAGAACTAAAAATAATCCGACCTTAGTAGGTGAAGCAGGTGTCGGTAAAACCGCAATTATCGAAGGATTGGCACAAAAAATTGTTTCTAAACAAGTACCAGAACCGCTATTAAACAAAAGAATTTTACAGCTGGATCTGATGAGTATTTTAGCCGGTGCTTCGCATCGCGGTGAGTTTGAGGAAAGAATGAAAGATTTAATCGAAGAAGTTAAAGCTAATCAAGGTAAAGTAATCCTTTTTATTGACGAGATCCATAATATTGTCGGCGCCGGTTCATCGGGCGAAGGTTCGCTAGACGCGTCAAACTTTCTTAAACCGGCCTTAGCTCGAGGGGAACTCCAGATGATTGGTGCGACCACTTTGACAGAATATCGTAAATATATTGAGAAAGATCCGGCCTTAGAGCGAAGGTTTCAACCTGTCCTTGTGCCTGAGCCGTCCGTTGAACAAGCAATTAAAATGTTAAAGGCAATTAAAGACAAATATGAGGCTTTTCATCGAGTCAAAATTCCCGACGACGTAGTTGAAGCAGCGGTTATTTTTTCAAAAAGATATGTTGGTGATCGGTTCTTACCTGATAAGGCGGTTGATCTGATCGATGAAGCTGCCTCAGCCGTCCGCTTACCGTTAATCTCTCTTCCTGAAGAAATTAGATCTTTAGAAGAAAGAGTTAGTCAGTTAACTCAAGAGCTGAAAGAAGCGGAGAAAGGTAAAGACAAGGTAAAAGCACGGATTCTTCGTTCAAAGATTGATGAAATCCAATCACAGCTTAAAGAGAAAAAAGACCAATATATTCTCAAAAAAGGTCAAACAACCTCAGTGGTAAGCGTTGACATTATTAAAGATATCGTCGCCCGTTGGACCGGTATTCCAATAACCAAGATTACTTCAACCGAAGTTGAACAACTGGCTAATTTAGAAAAAATTATGCACAAACGCTTGATTAATCAAGAGGCAGCTGTTACTGCGGTAGCCCAGGCGGTGCGTCGTGGGCGAGCCGGACTAAAATCTCAGCAGCGGCCGATCGGCAGCTTTGTTTTTTTAGGCCCAACCGGAGTTGGCAAAACAGAGTTGGCTAAAACTTTAGCCGACATTCTTTTTGGCCAAGAGGAAGCAATGATCCGTTTTGACATGACTGAGTATATGGAAAAACATGAAGTGGCTAAACTACTGGGGGCGCCACCGGGTTATGTCGGCTATGAAGAAGGAGGAAAATTGACCGAAGCGGTAAGACGACGACCTTATTCAGTCGTTCTTTTTGACGAAGTCGAAAAAGCTCACCCTGACATTTTTAATATTTTGTTGCAGATTTTAGATGATGGACGGTTAACCGATAATAAAGGTCATACAATTTCCTTTAAGAATGCGGTTGTTATCTGTACCTCAAATATCGGCACCAAGATTATTCAAGATGAACTTTTGAAAAACTGGGAAAAAGAAATAAAAGAAAAAGAGGCTGTCTCGGAAAAAAAGGATAAAGAAAATTATGGAAAAATTAAAGATCAAGTGATGTTGGAACTGAGAAAATTTTTCCGGCCAGAACTACTCAACCGCTTTGATGACATAATTATTTTTGAACCATTAAAGTATGCTCATATGAAAGAAATTGTTAAACTTCAGTTAAAAGGAATAGAAAAACTATTAGAAGATCAAGATATTGGTTTTACCTTCACTGAGGCGGCGGTTAAAGAAATCGTTCGTTCCGGTTTTGATCCTATCTATGGCGCCAGGCCTTTAAGGCGAGCTATTCAAAAGTCGATCGAAAATCCCATCTCGACATTAATTATTGAACAAAAACTTAAAGCTGGCGATCAGGTTCAGGCGGATTTTGATGGTGAAGGCTTTATTTTTAATGTTGAGAAAACCGAACTGGTATCTTCAGTAGAAGAGAATAAACCGGTGCTTAAGAAATTTTTATGCAACAGTTGTTCTAATCAGTTTGAGACAGAGGTTGTTGATCGATCGACGGCTATCTGTCCTCGATGCGCTAGTGTCGAAATCAGAGAAGTGACCGAAAAGATAAAAGAAAATGAAAATAAACCCGAAGCTCAAAACCCGAAACTCGAAATGGTTCGACAAGCTCACCATCCTGAGCAAAATCAAGGGACAAATTTAAATTTTCAAACTTCAGACAACAATGGACAACAATTACACGCCAATTGATGTAAATAAATTGGAAAAAAAAGACGGCGGTTTAAACACTATTTTATTGGTAATCGTTACCTTAACCGCTTTAGTTTTAGCCATCCTGCTTTTTGTCTTGATTCAGAAAAAGATGAAACAAACCAATCAACCGTTACCAAACAATACGGTTTTACCGACGATGATAGTTCCAACCGTTGTTCCCACCGAGATTGTTCCAACAGAAGATTTGATTTCACCTGCCGTTTCCAGCGCAACACCGACCATTATCGAGTTGTCAGCGACGCCGACAGCCAGCCCAAGCGGTATTATTAATCAAGAGTAAATGTCAGCCCCAATTTTCCTATCAACCGCGGTTATTGTTGAAATTATTTTATTATTCTGGGTTTCTCATCTAACACTAAACGAGCTTTTTTATTTCTTAAGGATTTTTTTAAAAAATGACCAGGTGATTTATGCGATCGTTAGTGTTTTTTTTCTTCCGGGGACGATTGTCCATGAAATGGGTCATTTTGTTGCCGCTACCGTGATGATGCTTCGTGTTTATAGCGTCAATATTTTTCCTCAATGGGAAAAAAACCAGATAAAATTGGGTAGTGTCATTTATGAAAAAAAAGATATCGTTAGAAGTATTTTAGTAGGGATCGCCCCGATCTTTTTTGCCTTTTTCTTTTTTTGGTTTTTGGCTAGGTTTAAGATGTTCCCCGGTCAAAATTTCTGGTTAAATATCTTGTTTGGCTACATAGTTTTTACAGTTTCGTCGACGATGTTTTCTTCAAAAAAAGACTTAGTAGATTTGGCTTTTATAATTCCTTTGATTATAGTTATAATTGGATTAATCTATATTTTTGATATTAGAGTTGACTTAATTTTTAAAAATAAGCTGTTTATTGAAAGATTAGTCAATTTTTTTAAAGATATTAATTTTTATTTACTTTTTTCCTTAGCGATAAACATATTACTAATTTTTATTTTTAAAAGTTTTCGCTTTTTATTAAAAAAATGAAAAATTATTTAGCCCAACAAATAAATATCGGTGGTCAATCGATAACCGGCCCGCTTTCAGGCATAGCAACCGTCGGCGATCTCATCAATAAATTAATTGAGTTAGTGATTCCGGCTGCCGGAATAATTCTCCTTTTAGTTTTAATCATGGGAGGTTATGATTTTTTAATATCGCGCGGTCAACCGGAAAAGATTAAAAGCGCCCAAGCGAAAATCACCACCGGCATAATTGGTTTTATCCTGTTGATCGCCTCATACATTATCGTTAGATTAATTGCTAAAATTTTTGGTTATGGAGAAGGAGTTCTCTAATTACTAAGTGAAGCTCCACGGACTTACGCCCATGGCATCTTTGAGTTCAGCGTTTCGCTGTGGAGCGAAACCCTGTACCGTCCCGACGTTACGTCGAGGCTGGTACATGGGTAAACTCCAATGAAAAACCTTCTTCTTAAAGTATTAACCAATTGAATAATCGGACTGAACTGAGGCTAAATTAGTTTTGAGGCTAATCCTTACTGTGATTTCAGTAAAC
>PEUF01000036.1 GCA_002780795.1 Candidatus Roizmanbacteria bacterium CG02_land_8_20_14_3_00_36_15
TTAAATGACTAAGGGTGTTTTTATATTTAGTTGGAATATCTAATGGAATCTCTAAGTCTCTTAAACCCTTTTCAAAAGGATTAACTTTAGGTAAAAATCGTGTAACTTCACCCATATTTAAGGCATTATTATACTATAACTTTACGATTTTCTTCACTCCCCTTATCCCCACTAACACTAAGACCGAGATTGCTAAGAATTCAAAGTAAACTATTAGATTAACCGGTAATACCTTAAAAAGCGAGGCCGTCAGAGGATGACTTAAAATTATAAACTGTAAAATTAAAGGAATGCTAAAACCAAGAACAAAGAACGGCGAAACCAGATGGGCTAGGTTTTGATGAATATGACGGTGGCTTAACCAAAGATCAATAAAAACAAAGGACTGAATTAAGGTTAAGACAGTAAAAGCAGCTGTCTTACCAAGACTTTGAAAAAGAAAATAGGCCGCAATCACTAAAATCGCCCCAATTAGCCCAACCGCACCAATATAAGCCCGGTCTTTTTTCTTTAAAAGAACCATCTCTTTTTCCGGAGAAATATTCATTAAGTGAGGACTTCTCGGAGAAAAAGAAAGCATCAAGGCCGGCAAACCATCGGTGACTAAATTGATATATAGTAGTTGAATTGGATAAAATAAGGTCGGCAGTCCTAAGGTTAAACCAACTAATAACGATAGTGCTTCAGAAACATTACAGGATAATAAATATTTAATAGCATTTTTCAGATTATTGATAATTCCTCTTCCTTCCTCAACCGCGGTGACAATCGAGGCAAAGTTGTCATCAGTAATCACCATATCAGCTGTCTCACGTGCCACATCGGTCCCCACTAGACCCATAGCAATACCTACGTCCGCTTGTTTTAAAGCAATCGCGTCGTTTACTCCATCCCCCGTCACCGCCACTACTTCGCCTAGCTGTTGATATAGCTTGACAATTCGGTGTTTTTGAAAAGGATTGGTTCGGGCGAAGACTTTTACTTTCGGTAAAATTTTTAATAATTCTTTATCAGAATATTCATCAAGTTGGACACCGGTCAATATTTCATCGCCTTCTTTAATCAAGCCCGAAGAAACACCAACCGCCTCGGCTGTTTTTTCATTATCACCGGTAATCATTACCACCTTTATTCCAGCGATTTTGGCTTTTTTTACCGCCTCAATCACCTCAGGCCGGGGCGCATCGTGGATGGCAACGAGACCAAGAAATATCATATCATTAAATTGTTGTATGGTTGCATTGTTATCACGGGTGTCGCAGAGAAGAGGGTTCCCGGCAGCGCGCATCGCCGGTTTTATAGGCGGAGCATTGACGGGAAAGAACTCTGTGACAGGCCCTGCTTTTTTATACGCAAATGCCAAAACCCGCAGTCCTTTTCTCGCCCACTTGGTCACCTGTTTTTCTATTTCCTCTTTTTTTTCCGGCGTTAGTTTCTCTTTTTTTCCTTCAATTAATATTTTGTCACAGATATTAAGAATCGATTCGGGCGCGCCTTTGGAAAATTGATGTACGGGCACGGTCATCGCGCCCTTATTCGGACGAGGAAACCTTGCCCCTACATTTTTGACAACGACTGTCATCATCTTACTCACGCTATCAAATGGTTTTTCGTCAACTATCTGCCAGTTTTTCCTTTCCTCTTCGTAATCCAAACCAATCTGCTTGGCTAAATATAAAAGCGCTCCTTCGGTCGGATCACCCAAGACATCGTATCCCCCATGGTCATGGACAAAAACCAACGACGCCGTGGAACAAAGAATACCGTTTAATAATAAGAGGTTTAAAGCACTGAATTCTAAATTCCAAGTTCCAAACAAATCCGAATTTTCAAATTTTAAACGTTTAGAATTTTGTGTTTTGAATTTGAAATTTGCTTGAGATTTGTGATTTGTAATTTGTGATTTTATAGTATTGTCAACGTATATCTCCTTTACCTGCATCTTATTGGTGGTTAATGTTCCGGTCTTATCAGTGGCAATCAAGGTTATACTGCCTAAGGCCTCTATCGCTGACAATTTTCGCACCACCGCTTTTTTATTAGCCATCGCTTTTGTGCCGATCGCCAAGGTAATCGTCATCACCGCCGGCAGTCCTTCGGGGACAATCGCCACCGCTAAAGAAATCGCGAGAAGAAAAGCGGGAAAATAGGTCGATCCCTGCAATAATGAAACAACAAAAACAATGACTGAAATGATAATTCCGGCGATTCCAATTATTTTTGTTAAATCTTCCAATTTTTTTTGTAAGGGAGTTTTTGTGTCGTCGACAATCGATAGACTTTTGGCAATTTCTCCAAACTTGGTTGCCATACCGGTTTTTATTATTTGAACGTAACCGTGACCTTTGGCAACAATCGTTCCGGAAAAAACTTCGTCATTTTTTTGTTTGATAACGGACAAAGATTCTCCTGTCAAGGCCGCCTCGTTAATTTCAAGACTAATCGTCTCAATCACCTGGGCATCGGCCGGAATCTTTATCCCCTCTTCGATATAAATAACGTCACCGGGGACTAAGTAACGACTATCAATCTCAATTTCGCGATTATCTCGGATGACTCGTATTTTCGTGATGGTTAGTTTTTTAAGAGCGGCAATCGACTCTTCGGCTTTTTTTTCCTGATATAAACCAAATAGACCATTTAAGAACACAATAGAGAAAATTAGAATTCCGTCAACAATCTCTCCAATTAAAAACGATAAACCAGCAGAACCAATTAGAAGAAGCGTTAAAAAGTTATTAAACTGTTCAAAGAATTTTATGAAAATTGACTTTTTCTTTTGCTCTAGAATAACATTCTGACCGTACTGTTTTAGAAATTGATTGGCTTGATGAGATGTTAAACCCTTCATAAAATTAATTTAAAGTCCAAAGTACAAAATACAAAATTACAATTCAAAATTGAAAATTTTTTATTTTAAACTTTTAATATTTATTATAAAATAACTTCTTATGTTAAGTAAACCGTATTCTTCTGTTATCGTCACTGGTTCAATTGGTTATGACGAAATTATGGACTTCCCCGGCAAGTTTGTTGATTACTTTCATCCGGAAAGACTGCATCAAATTAATGTTTCTTTCGTTGTCGATCGGCTAGAAAGACAATTAGGAGGAATCGCCGTAAACATCGCATACAACATCTCTTTTTTAACAACAAAAAAAATTACGATATTAGGAGCTGTTGGAAAAGATGGTGGTCAAATTTTAAACTTTTTAAAAAAACGCTCAATTAATGTTTCTGGAATTATTAAAGATAATCGACTTTATTCTTCTTGTGGTACGGTTTTTACTGATAGAAATGATAATCAAATATGGGGGTATTATTATGGAGCGGCTATCAGAGCAAAAGAAATTAAACTTTCGCTATCTGTCAATCAAAACTCGATTTTGGTTATCGATGCCAATCATCAAAATGCTTTTCTCAATTTTCAAAAGCAAGCGATTGACCAAAAAATTGATTATCTATATGATCCCGGGATGGGAATCAGTGTCATCCCGAAAAATAAGTTAATTGATGGGATAATGAACTGTCGTTGGCTCATCGGTAATGACTATGAGATTGCTAACATTTTAAGGATTACCAAATTAAAGAAAGAGTTGCTCTTTAAAAAAAAGATTGCGATTATTACCACCCTTGGAGAAAAAGGAGTAAGGTATGAAGAAAAATATCAAAAATCAAAGATCAAACATAAAAAACACATATTGAAAATCAAAAATAAAAAGAAATTTAAAACCGAAATTAACAAGGGAATAAAAATAATAACAATACCTTCATATCAGGTTAAAAAAGTTATCGATCCAACTGGCGCGGGCGACGCCTGGCGCGGTGGCTTCGTTGGCGGACTGCTTGAAAACAAACCGCTTATCGACTGTTTAAAACTTGGCAATGTCATGGCTAGTTTTGCCATTGAAAAATACGGAACAGTCAATCATCGACCGAGTAAAAAAGAGATTGAAAAAAGATTAAAGGCAATATAGAATAACTCAACTTGTTAAGAATTAGGTATTATGTGTTAGGAATTATATAAAGAAAGCGAAGATAACAAATTTGTGCGACTTGGGAGGTGCGCAGGAACGAGCACGCCCATGGAGCTACAAATTTCGTTGTCGAGCGTTTTTATAAGAAATCTCAATACCGTTCCGCTGAGCGGGAGGTATTTTCGCTTTTAAGCGAAGAGTACGGATTTGAACAACATGGCACGCGTGGCTGCCCAGTAAATAATTTGACACCAAGCTGACTAGCTTGCTGCATGTTGTGAAAAGACGTACTCGAGCGAAAAAAATAATATGAACTACGACGTCAAAGACATTAATCTTGCTCCTGAAGGAAAAAAACTGATTGACTGGGCGGAAAAACAGATGCCGGTACTCCGGTTAATTCGGGAAAGGTTCAAAAAAGAAAAACCATTAAAAGGAGTTAAACTCGGCGCCTGTCTTCACGTCACTTCAGAAACCGCCAACTTAGTCATTACTTTGAAAGCCGGCGGCGCGGAAGTTTTTTTATCTGCCTCCAATCCCCTCTCGACCAACGACTTCGTTGCTGCTTCGTTGGTAAAGGATTATCAAATTCCCACCTTTGCCATCAAAGGTGAAGATACTAAGAGTTATTATAAACACTTAAACTCTGTTCTCGACTATCAACCAAACTTCACCATGGACGACGGCGCCGATCTAGTCAGCCTGCTTCATGGTAAAAGGAAGAAACAAATTTCTTCAGTAGTTTGTTCTAATGAGGAAACAACTACCGGCGTCATTCGCCTGCGGGCAATGGAAAAAGCCCGGGCGTTAAAAATTCCTGTAATTGCCGTCAATGACAACCTAACTAAACATCTATTTGATAACCGTTATGGTACCGGCCAGTCGACTATTGATGGAATTTTGCGGGCGACTAACATCTTGCTTGCCGGAAAAAATTTTATCATCTGCGGTTACGGCTGGTGTGGTCGTGGACTGGCGATGCGTGCCCGCGGCATGGGCGCCAAGGTTATTATTTGTGAAATTGATCCAGTGAAAGCCCTCGAGGCCCATATGGATGGTTATTCAGTAATGGAACTTGAGACGGCGATCAAAACTGCCGACATTGCCGTAACTACAACTGGTGATAAACACGTGATTGACAAAAAACATTTTTTGAAGGCCAAAGACGGAATTATTTTAGCTAACTCCGGCCATTTTGATATTGAGATTAACTTGGCGGTTTTGAAAAAAATGGCCAAAAAAATAACTAAAGTTCGACCAATGGTGGAAGAATACGAGATAAAAATCCAAAATCCAAAATCCAAAATCCAAATAAAAAAAATCTATATATTGGCTGAGGGAAGGCTGGTTAACTTATCAGCGGCTGACGGTCATCCGGCTTCAGTGATGGACATGAGTTTTGCCGGCCAGGCTTTGGCGGCCGAGTGGGGTTGGGAAAACAAAGAAAAATTAGAAAAGAAAGTCTATTCTCTACCTTTAAAAATTGATCAACAAATCGCCCGACTTAAGCTACGAAGTGAAGCAATCACCATTGACTCTTTAACTATTGAACAAAAAAGATATCTGGGTTCGTGGAAGGAAGGAACCTAGGATAAAATCCAAAATCCAAAATTCAAATCAAGTTCAAAGTTCAATCCCGATTAAATCGGGATGATTTGACATTTGTACTTTGGATTTTTGATTTAATTTTGTATAGGCTTCTTCCATCATCTCGATTATCTGATTAATAATTTCTTCCGCCTCCTGGAAACTGATCGCTTTAAGATTGTGGGGATAATAATGAAAAATTTGGTTACGGCCGATCTTCCAGGCCTGCCAGATTTTCTCCGCCAGCTCTTGGTTGGTTTTCTCGGTAATTTTTTTATAGAGCGATCGCTCTCCCAAGCGGCTAATCAAATTAGGTGACATCAGTTTTCCTAACCTTAGATGGTCGGAGATATAGTCTAAATGGGAAATAAAACTGTTATCACGAAACAGTTGTTTTAGAAATCCTTCAAAGGCTTTGGCAAATGGAAAAACTAAAAATGAATAATCTTTAAAATGATAAGCATTATCTTTAATAATGTCATTCATTAGATACTGGCCCTCCAAAATTAAGTCTTTTTGGTTTTGAGAAAGATACTGCCAAAACTCGAAATTACGGTCTTGCATATTGATAAATGTTATAATATTTATAATAATTATAACAATTAAAGTAAATCTTTGAAAAAAATATTTCAGTTAATCAATAAAAATCTGTCAACAATTGGTTTATTTAATTTTATAAAGAAGGAACCAACCCTTAAGCTCCTACCAATTATTACCATTTCCAGAGAAAAAGGTTCGGGAGGTCGAATAATTGCCTACCGAGTAGCAAAAAAACTCGGAAAAAAATGGCGAGTTTATCACAAGGATATAGTTGACAGAATCGCCGAACAAACTAACTTAGAAAAGGCCTTAATCAACGAAATTGACGAAAATAGAATTTCTTTAGTTCAGGAATTACTGGGTGATTTTTTCGGCAACCGTTATCCGAGTTTGAGTCGATACTATAAAAATTTAGTCAAGGTTCTTACTACGATCGGTCAACGCGGTTATGCCGTCATTGTTGGTCGAGGGGCTGAATATCTCCTTATCCACGCTCTTAAAGTCAGAATTATCTGTGAGATGCAACAAAGAATCAAATGGGAAATGGAGTTTGAAAACCTGTCGAGAACAGAGGCGGTTCGAAGAATTCAAGCTTCTGATGAAAATCGTCTTAACTTTATTCAAACTCTTTATAAGCATGACGTCACTAAAGCTCACCATTATGACCTGGTCGTTCGTACTGGGCCCGATCTTTCGATTGAAGATGCGGCTGAGTTGATTGTGAAAGCGGCAAAGAGAAGATTTAGTGTTTAACCGTTTATACTAAAAAAACCCAGGTTTGTTATTTGTTTTTTCAGTATCCACCCATCTAATCCGCTTTTTCGCCCTGTCGGGCTGCAAACCGGAGTAAGATGGGTATAACTGTTTTTAGTAGTTATTAAGACTTCTCCAAATCGATCTTCATCGCTGGGCTCATTGTAGACTTTATGTAAGCTGATAAAATGTGGGCTTTACCAACCGACTGTAAAAACTTTTCCGCGTTTTCCTCCAAGGCTTTGTCCTCAAGGGATAGCTTGCCGATCATTTGGTGGATTAAGGGAAACTTCGGCTCGGTCTTCCAACGAAGAAGACCTTTTTGAAATTTTTTAGCCACTTCCTCTGGCTTCGCTGAAATCGTCCCGGCCTTGGGATTAGGCATTAAACCTTTTGGTCCTAATACTTTAGCTAAATGAGCTAGTTTCGACATATAGGAAGGATGAGTAATCAAAATATCAAAATCCATTTTGCCTTTTTCAATCTCAATCAGAAGTTTATCATCAACGACCTTTACTCTAAAAGTTTTTCCGGTGGCGTGAGGTAGCTCGGTTTCTCCTCTTAAACCAACCTTGTCAACATTAAGATGCAGTTCGACCGACTCATCAAACTGGCTGTACTTTATCTTTTTTAAAAGTTTTAAGGCCTCGTTTATTAGATATTTTTTATTCTTATCAACCGCTTTTTTAGCCTTTTGATATTTTTCTCCCCGTTTTCTCTCCTTCTTTAGTTTCTTAGTTTCTACTATTTTCTTCGTTTCTGTTTTCTCTTCAATTAACTTCTTCGCCTTTTCCATCTTGGCGATGTCTTCTTCTTTAACCCTAATCTCAGTCATCCGCTGTCCTCCTTTTAACCCTTGGGCGCGAATTTTCTTTTGGCTCGCCGGAGTTTTAGCGAAGGCGGCTTGGCCACGGGCTTTTTTCTGATAAGCTTTTTCTTTTCGCTCTTTTTTCTGTTTCTCCTCAACGTTTTCGAGACCGAGGATACGAGTTCTTATTTTACCCATATTATTTTAAGTTAAAAGTTTAAAACGCAAAGTTCAAAATTGCAATTTAAAATTAAAAATTGTTAGGTTTTTTTTGTTTTTCTAACTTTTAACTTTGAACTTTTAATTTTCTATATCGATCCCCATGCTTCTTGCTGTCCCAGCGACGATTTTTTTAGCCGCTTCCAAATCATTAGCGTTCAAGTCGGCCATTTTTTCTTTGGCAATCTCTTCAATCTGAACTTTGGATAATTTACCGACTTTTTCCGTATTTGGTTTGCCTGATCCTTTTGCCAAACCGAGTTTTTTCTTAATTAAGGCTGCCACTGGCGGCAACTTGGTGATAAAAGTAAATGATCTATCTTCGAAAACGGTAATAACGGCCGGAATTACCTGACCTTTCATCTTGGCTGTCCGAGCGTTGTATTCCTTAATAAAGTCCATAATGGGAACGCCGTGCTGACCCAAAGCCGGTCCAACCGGCGGCGCCGGAGTCGCTTCACCTGCGGGTAGATTTAATTTAATCTGGGTTTTAATTTTTTTAGTCATATTTAAAATAAAATCCAAATGACAAAATCCAAATTTCAAATCAAGTTCAAAGTTCAATCCCGATTAAATCGGGATGATTTGTCATTTGAACTTTGGATTTTGGATTTAAATTATAGCTTAGTAACTTGTAAAAAGTCCAGCTCCATCGGTGTATCACGGTCAAAAATCGACACCAACACTCTTATCTTTCCTTTTTCTTCATCAACCGCCTCAACCGTTCCTAAAAAGTCGGCAAACGGCCCTTCAATAATTTTTATTGCCTCGCCAATGATGAATTTTGTTTTAAACTTCGGCTGCTCTTGAGCAACAAACTTCATTATTGCCGTTACTTCTTTCTCTGAAATCGGCGTCGGCTTAAGCCCGGCGCCGACAAAACCGGTCACTCCCTCGGTGGTGCGAACCACTAGCCATGAATCATCGTCCAAGATCATCTTGATTAAAACATAACCGGGAAAGACCTTTTCTGTTTGTTTTGTTTTTTTACCGCGTTTAACGACAATAACTTCGCGCACCGGGATAACGATATCAAAAATCTTGTCGTCGACGCCGAGGCTTTTAACTCGCTGTTCTAGCGCCTGTTTGACTTTATTTTCATAGCTGGTTTGGACGTGGATAACGTACCATTTGGCAACAGATTGTGTAGAAACTTCAGATTTTACAGCTTTAGTTTGTTCCTTAACAATTTGGTTGGTATCCATAATAAAAAATCCAAATGACAAAATCCAAATTTCAAATCAAGTTCAAAGTTCAATCCCGATTAAATCGGGATGATTTGTCATTTGAACTTTGGATTTTGGATTTTATCTAAACTTTGTCAATGTATCTAGTCCTTTCACTAACAAAATGTCTATTATACCGATGTACAGACCGATTATCAAGGAAACAGCGATGACGACGATTGTTAAACGAGTTGTTTCATTTTTAGTCGGCCAGCTGACTTTTTTTAGCTCTTCGACGATGCCGCTGGCAAAACCCGGGCTGCGAAAAATCTTTTGTTCCATTGATTGATTATAATGATTATAATGGTTATAAGATTATAACATAAACCATCTATGCCACAAGAGATTACCCATTCATTTATCCTTATTATTACTATCGCTTTGTCTTTTATTGTCCCAAGGACTAATCTGGCGAAGTACGATTTACAAATCGCCGCTTTCCTTTTTATCGTCTTTTTTATCTCTAAAAAAATTTTTGCGCCAAGCTCTTCTCGATCGCGTCTTATCGAGTCGGTCGTTTTCAGTCTGGTCATTCTACTTATCATTAATACTACCGGCAGCATCAACTCGCCTTTTTTCTTTTTAATCTATTTTCTTTTGTTTTCCTTAGCCCTTTTACTTGAGCCTATTATTTCGTTCACCTCAACCATTGCTTTGATTATTTTTTTTCTTCTTACCTTACCGGCCGACCAAGGACTAAAACAACTGGTGCCAATTATTTCGCTGGCGTTCTTGACTCCTTTTGCTATGTTCATGGGACAAGAATATTTACAAAGTGAAAAATTAAAAGTTAAAAGCGAAGAATTGCAAGAAGAAACATTTTTATTTTTATCTTTAATGCTAAAAAATCATCTGAAGAATATTAAAAAGGCGGTGGAAAACTTTATTGGCGATCATCAGCTGTCAGAAATTAGAAAACATGCTCAAAAGATGGAAAAGCTAATCGAAGAGTTTGAAAAAACAAATTAAAAATTAAAAGTTCAAAGTGAAAAATTACAATTTAAAATTAAAAATTGTTAGGTTTTTTTTTGTTTTTCTAACTTTTAACTTTTCATTTTTAACTTTGAACTTGAGCCAGGCACTGGCGATTGAGATGAACTCTTCCCAATATCGTATCCAGATGAGCAATGTCAATATTGGCGCCGCCAGCCAACTACAGTCCGATAACGGCAATCTGCTCTCCGACACACTCGGTCAGACGGCCGCCGGCCAGTTTAGCTCTGACGGCTATATCCTCAAGGCTGGATTCCAATATATTCATTCGATTGTCCCGTTTTCTTTTGCCATTTCGAATATTAATATTAATTTTGGAGAGGTCACGCCCGGACTACCGTTAACCGCTACCACCGACCTGACCGTTTCTTTTGGCGGTGGTGGAGAGTATCAGGTAACGGTTAACGAACTGGGAAAATTAAAAACAGCTGTCGGTAACAACTATATTAACGATACTTGCTGTGACCTCGGCTGCAGCGACCCGGGAAAATGCACTGAAACTGCCGCCGCAGTCTGGAATTTAAACACCACCACCGGTTTTGGCTATAAAATGTCCGGGGAGGATATTCCCACCACCTTTACCACCTGTGGTCCAACCTGCTATCGTCCTTTTCCCGATACCAGTATTCCCGAAGACCCAGCCATCATTATGAGTAGTCCTAATGTCACCGTCGACCTGAGTTCAAAACCAAAAGACATTTATCACCAGTCGACTATGACCTTAAAACTAAACATTAGCGACATCCAGCCAGCCGGCACCTATCAAACGGTTTTAAATTTTATGGCAACACCATCATATTAATGAAAGTTCAAAGTTCAAAGTTCAAAGTTCAAAGTTACAGTTTAAAATTCAAAGTTTTTAAGTTATTTTTTGTTTTATTAATTTTTAACTTTTCACTTTTAACTTTTCACTTGAGCGAAGCGAATGCTCAGCAGGTTTCTTTAGCAATTTCTCCCCCTCTACTTGAACTGGTGATTAAACCTGGTAAGTCGGTCTTGATTGCCTATAAATTAGAGAATCGAGCCGACCCGCTGATCGCCTCGGCCAAAGTACTCCCTTTTCGACCCCAAGGTAACTTAGGTAATATCAAAATTGAAAAAGAGTTTGAGGGACCAATCCGCTTTAACCTGGATAACTCGGAAATCAAATTTGAGCAGCCTTTTTTTATGAAAAGCGGTGATGTCCTCCAGTTACTTGTCCGTATCCGTGTCCCTGAAGGTAGTCCAGAAGGCGACTACTACTATACTCTTTTAACCGAAACTCAACCACCACCTTCGGTGGCCGGCAGTAGTGCCGGTCGGGCTAAAGCAACCATTGGCAGCAATATTTTAATCACGGTCAGCGACAGCGGCCGGATCGACGTCAAAGGCAAAATTGCCCTTTTCGACGTCTTGGCCAAATTAAAACTAAAAATCCTTGGCCGGGTCTTTAATTTTTTTGAAAGCAGTGACAAAATTCCCGTCGTCCTCGTCGTTGGCAATCAAGGCAATAATCTCATCAAACCACAGGGGTCAATTAATCTTCGCGGTAACTTCGGCGAGCAAGCCAATTACCAAATAATTTCCCAAAATATTTTAAGCAATTCGGAGAGGTTAACGCTGGCGACGCCCTCGGCCGAACTCAACTGTCAGGACAAAAAACCGTCAGACTACTGTAAACAACCGGTTAGCCTTCTGCTTTCAGGTTTTTTTATCGGCCACTATACCTTATCGGCCAACGTCAGTTTTGGACAGAGCACACCTAATCTTTACGCCTCAACTTCATTTATTGCCTTACCGCTAAAGTTAATTTTTGGTATTGTTATTGCTCTATTTATCGGCCTTCTCATTGTTAAAAAATTTACGAAAACCGACGAAGATTGAAGCTCTTCGAGGAATTTTCCTTGCTCCCAGCCTCTAAGTCATCACTTTTGTAGCATATAGTCCGTTGACAAACATTAGGTTATAAAGTTATAAAGTTTTTAAAGTTTATAAAGTGATTGATTTATATCAAATCCGCTTGATTAATATGTGAAGAATACGGATTTTTTTATCGGCCACTTGCGTCGTTGAGATCGTGCAAGTCACCCAACTTTTTCGCATTGGCAGGCTTGGCCCCGTAGCGAATGCTACTGGGGTATAAAAAAAGACGTATTTGAACATGTTAATTTTTTAAGAGGATTTGATATTATCTATGGAATATTTAATGGATTTGATAAAACCCGTTGTCAAAAAGGTTTGGAAAAAATACCGGATTGAGGTTTTTCTTATTATCATTTCCCTGCTGATAACAATTATTTCCCTGGCTGTCTTTTTCAAAAATAGTATCGATGCCAACAACGCTGAAAAAGAAACCGATCTGACAATGATCAAAAACAATCAGGAAAATCTTATGCGCTCACCTGAGCAGTTTGTGGAGATCGCCGGCGCTGTCGAAAAACCAGACGTCTACCCCATCCATTCAGGCATGCGGCTAAAGGATGTTATAAAAATGGCCGGTGGTCTGTCGAGCGAGGCCGACCAACAGTTTTTCTCCAGAAACTATAATCTTTCACGCCTTGTCCTCGACCAAGAAAAGATATATGTTCCTTCGATAACTGATATTAATGCCGGGTTTTTCACGGAAAATACACGAACGTTAGACTATAACCAACCTCAATTTATACAACAATCAAGCCCCAACCTTAAGGATGATGCGTCCAGTTCTGAGATGATTAATATCAACACTGCTACATTGGAACAACTTGATGAACTACCCGGCGTCGGTCAGGTAACGGCAGAAAAAATAATCCGCGGCCGGCCTTATAACTCAATTAATGAACTGCCAACAAAAAAAATAGTTAACCAAAGCGTATTTGATAAGATCAAAGACCTGATCATTCCTTAAATTTTAACTGAAAATTAACCCATGCCCACTCCAGCCATCTTTACTTCGATTATTAATTCCTATCTGCCAGAGCCACACGCTTCTCTCTTAAACGGTATTATCTTCGGTGTCTCCTTAAAGACAACCAAAGTTTTCTATAACCAACTAAAAATCGTCGGCCTTCTCCATTTAGTCGTTCTTTCCGGCACAAACATCACTCTTTTAGCCGCCGTAATCAGTTCAATTTCTCAATTTCTTGGCAAACAATTATCTATCTTGCTAACGATACTAATCATCATTTTGTTTACAATTTTTGTTGGTCCACAAGCCCCAATTATCAGAGCCGCCTTTATGGGAATATTAACGCTCGTGGCGATATTAGCTGAGAGAAAAAACTATGTTTTATACGGTCTATTTTTGTCGTTAATCTTTGTCTGTTTATTTTGGCCGCAGTGGTTAAAGACTGTTTCTTTATGGTTGTCTTATGGGGCAACGTTAGGGATTATCCTTTTTGGTCAAACTTCCTCAAAGAATGAACTTTGGAGAGAAGTAAAAATTTCATTAGCTGCCCAGGTATTTACTACGCCGATTATTTTCTTTTATTTCAAACAAATCTCTTTAATCGCTCTCCTTTCTAATCTTTTAATTGTTGAGTTGATTGCTCCTTTAACTATCCTTGGTTTCTTAACGGCAGTTTTGGGAAAGATTAATTATTTTTTAGGATTGATACCGTCGTATATCTGTTACGGGTTATTAACCTATATGGTTTGGGTTATCGAAACGTTATCAAAAATTCCGTGGGTGTTTATTCAATTTTGAAATGTTAAAACAACGTAAACAAATCAGGTTACGCAAATATGATTATTCGAAATCTGGATATTATTATGTCACCGTTTGCACACAGAATCGGGAATGCATATTTGGGAATATTGTTATCAATATTGTAGGGGCGCGGCGTAACGCGCCCAAAATAATGAAATTGAACGAATATGGATTAATTGTTAACAATGTTTTGGAATCGTTATCAAAACACCACCCTGTTGAATTGGATACATATCAAATAATGCCAAATCATATCCATATGATTGTAATCATATTGGATGTATCGGGTCGGTCACGCCCGACCCCTACACATAAATATTCATACAAACCGACGTTGGGATTTATTGTGGGTATATTAAAAACGGAATGTACGTCACAAATCAATAAATTACGAAATACGCCTGGACAAAAATTATTTCAACGCAATTATTATGAACATATTGTCCGAAACGAAATTGAATTATTTAAAATACGCGAATATATAAAAAATAATCCCCTGTTTTGGAATAACGACATTAATTATGCATGATTCACCGGTAAAAACCCGCGATTTGATATTGACATTTCTATTTTCCTTAATAATTCTCGTATGTTTGTTTTTATTAAATTATTTTGATAAAACAACCAAAATTGTCTTTTGCGATGTTGGTCAGGGTGATGCGGCTTATATTAGAATTAAAAATCAAATAGATGTTCTTATTGACGCCGGCCCGGACAATAAAGCTCTCTCCTGCTTGGGAAAATATATGCCGTTTTATGATCGGAAGATCGAACTGGTTATTATTTCTCATCCGCAAAAAGATCATTTTGGCGGACTGGTTTCGATATTGAATCATTATCAGGTTGATAAAATCATCGCCCCGGCGGTGGACAGCTCAAGCCGGTCGTATCGTTTGCTAAAAAATCTTATTTCCGCAAAAAAAATAGTTGTTTCATCTGCCACTGCCGGCGATAAGATAGTTATTAATAATACGCGGCTGGTCTTTTTTTGGCCGTCGGAAAGATTTTTAAAAAGTAATCTGGTTTTTGATCAGCCAAGGAAGATTGGTAATATAATTCTTGGGGCTTCCGGTCTCGACGCTAATTTTTTTTCCCAGATTCTTGCTTATCAAGAAGGGGCGGTTAGTGTGTTGTTTACCGGCGACGCCCCCGGTTCCGTTCTTGACGGGTTGGAGGAAAAAGATAAATCAAAAACCACCATTCTCAAGATTCCCCATCATGGCTCAAAAAATGGATTAACTAAAAACTTTCTTCGCTTAGCAGATCCGGGGTTAGCAGTGATAAGCGTCGGAAAGAATAATTCTTTTGGCCATCCGAGTAAGGAAGTTTTAGAAATACTCCAAGCCCAGAATGTAAAAATTAAACGGACAGACATTGATGGAGACATCATATTTAAAATCCAAAGCTCAAAGTTCAAATGACAAATAAAATTCAAAGCTCAAAATCCCAAAAATATTTTTTATTATTTGGATTTAATTATTTTGGATTTGAATTTGATTTTGGATTTTGTAATTTGGATTTATGAAAGCAGTATGCTTTTTATCTCTTTGAAGATATTCCATCCTTCGAACCCAATCCATTTCTCCCCTACTAGCTCGACCGGCAGTCCGGGATCAAGACGGAGTAAATCAATATAGGCGGAAATGACTTTTTTAAACTTTTCAATTTTATCGGCTGGTTGAGATAGAACGTCGTGCCATTTCTTAAACATCTCCCGATATTTTTTATCAAGGCTTGTTATCTGCCAAACTTTTTCGATGAGTACCCGTCTGTCGCCAAAACTATGATCGGCCTCAAAAGCCTGAATATAGCGCTCTTCTTCTTTTTGGGCGGTTAGGGCTTTTAAGGTGGTTATGATTGGATGAGGCGTAAGCCAAAAAGAGCGATGCCAAGGTCCCAATCCCCAACCCTGCATCTCCCGTCGGAGCCGGTCGCGAATCTCTCGTTTTTTTTCCGGAATTTCATAGGAAATCACTCGCCATTTACCATCCCATTTATCCTTTAGGAATCTGAAAAAAGGGAACTTGAGACAAAGTTCATAAAAACCTTTTTCGGTTAGGCGATAGTCGCTCGATACCGTATTTCTCACTTCCGTGGACGTGCTCCCCCGACGTTCGTCGGGCTGCGCACCTCCCAAGTCGTTCGAAACAGGTATCTTCGCTTCTGCACCGGCAGGCCCCATCTTTTCAATTAAACCTTCTTTTAGCAGTCCCGAAATTGTTCCTCTAGTTTTTTCATTCAATGAAAAATCAAAGATTTTTTGGAAACGTTCGTCAAATAAAACTGACGTAAGATTAATATCAGAAAGTAAAAATAATCCAAGTAAGATTTTCGTCCGTCTATCTTTAATTGCCATATAATCACAATTTAACAGACGAAAAAAATGTTGTCAAGCGAATTTTGAATACAAACCTTGATTATCTAAAATTCGCGCACCCTCCTAACATCGCTCTTCAACACGTCGAGCGAATAGCGGTGAGTTCAGTGTTGAAGTAAGATGAGGAGGGAAGGGGTAATAAGAGTTCTTCGGGGTCAAGAATAGATCCCACATTTAGATGATTTTAGAGGAGATTAAAGGAAGTATTTCGGCTTGTCTTCTTCTTCTTCTTCTTCTGCATTTACCCCTTGACAAAATAAACAATTATCACTATTGTTATATTTATATAAATATTCATTATTAAAATAAATGCGCAAAAGATTCATTTATAAAACTGCCCTTTTTTTATTCATTTTTTTTCAGGCAAGCTACATTTTTTTAGCTTCACCTAAACCAATCTCTAGCTCTCTAAGTTCAGTCTCAACTACATTATCCAATCCGCGTCTTTCTTATTATGCAAAGGTCAGTGGTACTCATACCGCTGGTGCATCATATATTGCAATCCAAAGTTCAGGTAATCCGGATAACAGCACTGCCCATCTTTTTCCAACCGATACGGTAAATATCGGACCAAACGGAGGTAAGACGGTTGGTTCAATTACTGATTCAACCCACTTTGCTCTCACTTCCGGTATTACGGTCGGAGCAACCGATGGTGACGCTATTTACTCTACTCAATCAGGTACTCTTACAGCCGCCCTGACCCTTACTGGAACAATTCCTGCGGGAGGAGGAGTAATAGTAATTATTCCTGATGCTGCTTCCGGTGCAAACGATGGGGCGCCGGATACATCTGCTTCTTATATTGACAATGGTTTTGATCTTAACGGTATGAATGGGAATAATAACTCATATGTAACCTGTTCGGGTGGAACCGGTGCTTCATGGGGTTGGAAAACCGCCTCTGCCTCTGCCACCGTTACCGGAATTGGTGACTCTTCATATACTGGTCACACTGTAATGTGTAAAAGCGCCAATGCCGTCACCGGAGGAACGATTACCGTTTCTATCGGAACCGGTAAAGGTTTAGTTAACCCGGCACCGCCAACTTCATCGCACACTAAAGGAGTGGTCGATCCATATACTATCACTGTCATGAGCAGAAACGCTGATGACACAGAGATAGAAAATGTTCAAACAAAGGCGGCTCCAATTGAAGGAGTATTGGTTTCGGCCACCGTCGACGAAACATTGGCTTTCAAATTTGAAGGTGTGGCCAGTGCTGCTACTAACTGCGGCACAGGAAACGCCGCCAATGTTACTACCTGTGATGATGGTAGCTGCAGCAGCACCGTTAGTACAAAAATTCCCTGGGGAACCCTTGATACGACGGCCAATGGTGGAGTCGGAAACTTTCGCAACGCCCAGCATAAATTAACCGTGTCAACCAATGCTTCCTCTGGATATTCGGTAACCATTGCTGAAAACGATCAAATGGGCAAAAACGGCAATACCTGTACCGGGACGGCGCCCAGTACCGGCGAATACACGTTTGTTTCGGGTACCTGTATCCGTGACACCGTTTGTGACGGCGGTTGTACTGAGTCAGCTGAAGATGATTGGGAGACAACTACTAATTATGGTTTGGGTATTTCATTAAGCGGAACCGATGCGGTGTTTACATATAATGTGGCGTCGGGCGCCTGTACTGGCACCACCCAGAGCGACTTCTGTGCAAGACAGATAGCCGATGTTACTCAAGGTGCTGAAACCGCCTATTCGATTATGACTAATGCCGGACCGGTCAGCGGTTCTGTCGCTTATGTCTGTTATCGGATTGATGTCCCAGAAACCCAACCGGCAGCCTATTATTATAATATTGTTAAATATAATGTTACGCCGGTATTTTAATTATGAAAAAACACAGATTTATTAAATACGCGCTAATTTGTTTAATAACCTTATTATTAGCAGGTGCCGCTTCAAAAACAACTAAGGCTCAAACGGCCGCTCCTTTGACCGTGGCCCCAGCCAGACAAGTAATAAAGATCGATCCGGGAAAAATCAGTAGTTTTTCTGTCCGTTTCTTTAATGCCGGTGATATTGCCCTAACTGGTTTTGTTAAAGTGGCTGACTTTATTGTTTTAGATAAATCAGGAGTTCCACAATTGATTGAAGACACAAGCAAAATTTCTAGTCGTTTTTCTGCGGCTAACTGGATAACCTTAAGTTCAGAAAGACTAAATATCGCCGCCAGTGATAAAGCAAGCATTTTAGGATCAATCAATATTCCCGTCGACGCCCATCCAGGAGGCAGGTACGTAGCCATTTACTTTGAACCAGATAATCCAATTCCTCAAGCCATTTCTGAAGAAAGAGTCACGGCGGTCAGTCCCCGTCTCGCTTCACTGCTATATATTCGAGTTAATGGACCGGTGGCAGAAAATGCAATTTTATCCAGATTTTTCGTACCATCTTTTTATGAATATGGACCGATTATGGTGACAAGTGAGATTTTAAATCGCGGAGATTACCATATTACTCCACGGGGATATTTGACCCTGACTAATATTTTTGGGAACCCAACCGCACAAGTAGCTTTAAAAGAGCTAAACATATTCCCTGATGTTTCCAGAAGTTACGCCAATTCTTTGGGCAGCAAATGGATGTTGGGAAGATACAAAATCAGCCTGATGAGTTCATATGGAGAAAAAGGGCGGGTTATTGAGTCGGCGGCTTATGTCTGGGTCTTTCCTTGGCGAGTCGCTTTAGCGGTCGTCTTAACCCTCATAATTCTTATACTAATCATCAATAATTTTTACAAAAATGTCGTTGTCAAAGAAAGCGGCCTCGAAGAAGAAATAAAAAAAGAGCAAGAAGAGATTGAAAAACTAAAACAACAACTGCGGAAAAAAGGATAAAATAAGAGAAATCCTAAATTCTAAATCCCCAAGCTCCAAACAAATTATAAATCACAAATTCTAAACAGTTTAATACTTATTATTTAATATTTCGGATTTATTTGTGATTTGTAATTTTGGATTTGGAATTTTTTTAATATATACTTAATTTAATGAAACGGTTTCTTCTTGTCATATTGTTAATGATTATCATTCCCTTTCAGCTTATCTCGTTATACTCTAAAAATAATCAACCAGGAACGGTGGCAGGAATTACCGAACAACAAGAGGTAACCAACAGCGCTTCGATTGGCGAATACCACTTTAGTCTTTTTGGTTATACTTCGCCTCAAGCCGAGGTAACTTTTGAAGGTCAAGGCATCTATGATCAAACCACCGCTGACAACCAAGGATACTTTGTCTTTAAAAACCAATTCTCCCCTTTTTCGCCGCGTGAGGCTTGCTTGAGCGCTAAAGATCAATTGGGACGCCTGTCATCGCCGGTCTGCCTACCGGCATTTCCGACCCAATATGATATCACGATTGGTCCGGTTTTGATTCCACCTACCGTCTCTTTAAATAATCCGCCAACTGGCGGAGCTTACTATCTTAAAGATGAAGTTGTCTTATCAGGTCAAACTATACCAAATACAGACGTGAGCTTAAGTATGTTTACTAAAGAGAGAGATTCTCGCGAATTAAGAGCGGATTCACGCCAATATAAAGAAACTGTTTGTAAAGAAGATGCGAGAAACGCGGATTTTTTATCGCCCACTTGCGTCGATGAGTCGGGGCATATTACCCAACTTTCTCGCATTGGGAGGTATAAAAAATACGCGTTCGAGCATCTTATTCTTAATCTTTTTAACATTATTAAACCCGTAGAAGCTTTTTCTTTCCCCGGTCTAACTACAACAACCGATGCTCAAGGTAATTTTTCCTTTTCTCTCCCCTCAAGCAACCCTGATAAGTTCCACCTCTTCACCCAGGTTTCTTATAACAAAAACCTCTCGCCGGAAAGCATCAAACTAAACCTTCAAATCTATCCTTGGTGGATGATCATTATTAATTTTTTCCTCTTTATCTGGAGTTTAATAAAATCACGTCTGCTTGAAATAAGTATTCTGGCGGAAATTGTAGCTCTAACTTATTATCTAATAAAACATTATTTCCAACCCCACGCTATTACACTCAGAAAACACAACTACTTAATTTTAGAAGAACATGAGATAATAAAGAAAGATAATTAATAACAATCCGCACACTTTATATTTTTTAAAAAGCTCGATAACGAAATTTGTTGCTCCGTGGGCGTGCTCTCCCGACTAAAGTCGGGCTGCGCACCTCCCAAGTCGCATAAATTTGTTATCTTCGTTTTTTAGTTAATATCATAATGTGAAGCACTCCCTGATCTTATGGGACACCACGTGGGGTATCCCACTGTGGCGCTCGGGGCATCAGCCCGTACAGGGTTTCTGAGTGCGAAACCCTGTACCGTCCCGACGTTACGTCGGGGCTGGTTCATGGGTAAAAAGTTCGTAGAATGTGGATTCGAGCTTATGGCACGCGTGGCTGCTAACTTTATAATCTGAAACCAGGCTTACTAGCTTGCTGCATAAGCGAGAAGACACATTTAAGAACTTTTTAAAAGAATATGAAGGGTGCGGATTTTAATTTTTGATATTAATAAAATGATAGGTGGGCTTTCTGTGGTAGTATCTGCCCATCGACCTTAACTTCAAGGAAGTACTCACCTGCTTTACTAGCGGAAACATCGAATATCGCCTTGCCAAAGCTGTCTGTTTGTGGTTGGATTCCCTCGACGGTCAAACTTGGATCTTGTCCGACCACAGTTGACTTTCCCAATACACCTAAACCCTGATTATTAAGGACGAAGACTGTCAATCTTATCTTTTCTCCATTGCCGGCTCTTGCTTGAAGGGGCGTGAAAAATAAATAAGAGTTGTCAATAGAGAAAGAGGCTTGAGAAACACTGGCACGGCCAACGATAAATTTAGCCTCGTAAAGCCAAAAAAAACCGGAAAAGACAATGAAAATAAATAAAATTAGTAAAAGGAAACCGATGTTTTTTTTCATTTTTTTATTAATCTGATAATAGCCAAAATTAAAAATATTGTCAAGCAGGATAACGAAAAATACTATAGATAGTGCTCAAAAAACCCATTAGGCTCAACCTGTGCGGAATGGGGTTAATTAACAATCTCTCCAGAAAAAAAATGAATTTATCAATTCAATGGCCGATCTGCCAGAAAAAGATCTAAAAAAACAAAATTGGAGTTAAAAAATTACTGTCAATAAAAATTATTTAAAAAGAATTTATTTTATTATTACTGCAAAAAGAATAAAAATTAAATAAAAAAAGAAAAAAATTCTTTTCTTCACAATTTTAGCCATGATCCCCTTTTTCTTTAAATACTATATGCAGAAAAGGCTATAGGTTTACTGATATGGTCTGATGTTTAAAGGTTGAAGATAAATTGGTGAGGTTAATTATGTAAATTGAATTAAATTATATTATAAGTATAGATTATGAGTAAATAGTACTCCGCTGTTTTACCTAATTTAACTCGTCTAACTATATCAGAATATATGCTAAATACCTCTTGACAAACTTATTATTATTGTTTTAGGATAAGAGTATATGGACAAACAGTATAATTTCGAGAATCTCCAAGCCTCATTTAAAAACTACCTGATTGCGGGAAAAAAGTTGCAGGCTATTAGCGTCAAAAATTATCTTTCTGATCTGAGACATTTTTTTGGCTGGATCGTTTTAAAGTTAAAAGTTAAAAATTCAAAGTTAAAAATTGAGAGCGATAAAAACTTATCAGAACTTATCGATCAACGCTTTATTGAAGAATATCGGCTTTATCTAACGGAAAACAACCTCCCTCTTAAAACTGTTAATCGAAGATTGTCAACGCTGCGTAAATTTTGTTCTTTCTGTGTAGCTCAAGGATGGATGAAGGAGAACCCGGCTAAACAAATCTCAAATCTAAAATCTAAAATCCAAAATCCAAATATTTTAGATCAGTTTGAAAGCGATTTGCAAAAAGAAAAAATTAATTCTCAAACTATTACTAGTTACCTGAACGATGTTCAGGAATTTTTGTCAATATGAAAAAAGTAGTTTTTAACCCTTCGACTTCGCTCAGGGCAGGCTTTTTACTTTTTACTTTTAACTTAATTTCCAGGGCTTGGCGAGGCCTCAGAAATCTAACTGACCCGGCGATGGAAGGAAGTCCCTATCAGACTCTTTATTATCGGTCTGAGAAAACCAGTAAACCTAGTTGGTCCTATTTTGGCCGACGCTATGGCATACGAGAACAGTCAATATGATAAAAATCTATCAAAAATACCAGGGTTTAGAGCCAGCCAGCCACCCGTTCCCGACCGCTTCGGTCGGAATTAGGTTGGTGTGGCGGGCTGAAAATAAGTTAAAAGTTCAAAGTGCAAAGTTAAAAGTTGCAGTTAAAGTTAAAAATTATGAAAAATAACAAAAAACTGAAGGCAAGAATATACATCGATGGAGCTAATATGTTTTATGCCCAGATAGCTCTTGGCTGGTTCATTGATTTTAAGAAATTAAAAGGTCTCTTTGAAAAAGAATGGGACGTCATTGGAATCAGATACTATACGGGCGTGAAGATAGACGATAAAAAAATCGCTTCTTTTTTAAGATACCTCGATAACATTGGAATTGAACCGGTTACTAAGCCTTTAAAACAAATAAAAAATAAAGGGCAAGTTTTATTTAAGTCAAACTTTGATGTGGAAATGACGATGGATATGCTTCTGGAACGTCCATCTTATGATCTATGTATCCTACTTTCCGGAGATTCAGACTTTCATGCGTTAGTTAAGAAGATAAGAGATTTTGGAAAACAGGTGATGGTTTACTCTACTCGACGAATGATTTCTTGGGAATTGAAACTGGCTGTTAATAAATATTTCTTTTTAGAAGATTTAAAAAATGAAATTAAAAAAACCTCCGCCCGAAGGCGGAGTAGAGTTAAACTACCGAAATAGTAACAGATATAAAATCATTTGTCAATATGAAAAAAGTCTATCAAAAATACCAGGGTTTAGAGCCAACCAGCACTCCCCGCTTGACCGAAGCGGTCGGAATTAGGTTGGTGTGGCGGGCTGAAAATAAGTTAAAAGTTCAAAGTGCAAAGTTAAAAGTTGCAGTTTAAAGTTAAAAATTATGAAAAATAACAAAAAATCAAA
>PEUF01000013.1 GCA_002780795.1 Candidatus Roizmanbacteria bacterium CG02_land_8_20_14_3_00_36_15
TGGTGAAGCAGATGATTTTTGTTTGGTAAACCTCTGCTTCAAGCAGAGGTTATTTTTTTATATTAAAAATTTACTAATTAAAATTATGGTAGAAGCTTATCAAGTTAGCCACAGAGGCAGGGTTAAATCAGCAGGTCTTACTCTCAGTATGTTTTTTGAACCAGCTGAACCGTATCTTGTACATCCGTCAATTAAATCTGCCTCCGAGATGACTAAATATTATGCTGATTTACGTAAATCACCTCCTGAAGCGGTTCGAGATCGTTTTTTTCCTAGAGGCACAGATACTTCTGGGATGTTTAAAACAGGAGCTGGGTTACCACGAACTAGTATTACTACTCATCAGGGAGCCGGTCAATTCCTTGTCCACAGTTTAAATGGAAATGAAACGACTAAACGACCTCCTTATTATGAAATTGATAGACAAACTGGTTTTTGTATACTTGAAGCTCATTTAAATAAACAATTAGCATCTAATAACTATCCACCAAACTTAACTAGTCTTATAAATCAAGTAAAATATTATTTTTCCAATAATGATTTACGCTCGGCCCAATTATCTTATGAACAATTAATACAATTGGCGGGAGGTTATGGAATAGATGTAAGAAGAAACGCTCAAGTAGGAAGAGAGGGTTTATTTTTTATTCATCCGTCAATTCCAAAATCACCAATACACATCGATAGGGAAACTCATAAAAGAGTATTTCAAAGAGGCAACGATTTAGCCGCTTCTTTCGGAGAAATAGCTAACGAAAAAAGGATGGTTATAGCTCGTTCATTAGGAATCACTCCTTCAGAAAAACGGGATTTTCTTCCATTCTATTTTCAAATTGATTTTCTCTTGAAAAACGATGGATCTGTAGAAATATCCGACGTAAACATCCCTGATGTTGGTTTTTTCTTAATCTCACTTGATCACGAAGGCAATGAAACGATAAATCAAGCACAAAATACTGTTAGACCTCAATTAAATGAAATTGTCAATTCAATCAGGGAAAATGTAATAAAACATCAATCTAAAACAGTAAATTTAATCACAAGAAGATCTGTCTTAGAAAATTATGAAGATACACTGGAAATAAAAGAAATAGAAGTTTTGTGTTCAGCTCTTGAATCTTTAGGAATCACAACACAAGTTGTATCACAAGAACAAGCCTTGGAATTAAATGAAAATGATTTGGGAATACTTATGAACATCGATACAGAGTCGGATGCTTTTAAAAAACTTTTGGAAAAACGGCTGATTGATGAATCTGTTCCTATTTATCCTGATCCTTATCTTCTTTTGGCGAAAAATGAATTGACAGATCATCAACAAATTACTTTAAACAAGGATGCGATTGACAGCTTACGAGAAGCTTTCGTCGCTGTTGAAAGGGCTAGTAATCCGGGTAAAGATTATGCTTTAGTTGCAGCGGTAAACCAGATGTTCCATAACAGTGGACTGCCCGATGATTGTTCGATACTTCACTTATATATCCCCGGTCAACCAACGCCGATTCCTTTTTATCGTTATGATGTCAGAGGAATACAAATTGCCTTAAATTATGTCAAAGATGTTAAATCTGTTGTTGCTCGAGCCATACCCGTTAGTCCTGACAATGTAGTTTTATTTGACAACGATCAAAAACCGGTTTATTCTGTTTTTCGTTATATGTTTTACCAATAAATAATAAATATGAAATTTTGTGAAGAAGTTCCAAAAGAAAAAATTATTGAGACAGCCTTGAATTTAATTAATAAATCTAAAAAATCAATTAATATGACCATGGATATGTCAGATGAAATTAATAGCCCACTTCCTAAGCAATATCATAAACAACTTAGATTTAATTTAAAAAGAGGTATAAAAATAAATAGATATGTATATGGATCAAAAAAATTAATTAAAAAAATAAAAAACCTATATCCTGAAATTAAAATTCATTTTGGAGGAAAAATAATTCTCTATCAGAGAATGCTTATTATTGATAAACGACTAGGAATATTCTCACTCAACAATAAAGTGTTTTTTACAAATTTCGAACCCTTAGTTAAAAGTTTGCTAAAGTATGCTAAAATTTATAAATAAATATGATAGACAAAAAGGTCCTTGAATATAGTGAAACACTAAAAAAACTAGGTATTGAAAATAAGATTTTTGAACATCCTCATTTGGAAAAAGCCAATGAAGTTGTGGCTAATTTAGGATATACACTAGATGATAGTGCTGCTACTCTTATTATGAAGGCCGATGACAATTTCGTCGCCATTATAAGAAGAGACGTAACTAGAATTTCCTTTAAAAAAATAAGAAAAATATTAAACGCTTCTACTTTAGGGATTGCTACTTCTGAGGAGTTTGTTAAAGTTACTGGTCTTCAGGTTGGCACGGCCAGATTTTATGTTGGAAATGTAAAAACGTTAATTGATAAAAAAGTATTTGAAAAGGAATTTGTCCTGGGTGGCACCGGAAGCTTCACTCACACCATTCAATGTAAATCAGAAGACTTAAGAAAGCTTCCGAACAGCCAGGTTGTCGATATTACGACTTCAGTTGAAGAAAGATCTGTTGACCGAGGAATTATAAAACGAGTTTTTTCTGGTATAAGGGCAACCGGAAGACTCCACTTAGGTAACTATTTAGGAGCAGTTAAAGGAATGCTTGAGATCCAGAACAAAGGAGAGTATGAAACAATTTATTGTGTCGTTGACGTACATTCGATCACTACGCCATATAATAAAACTCTGCTCGCTAAAAATAAAAGAGAAATTATTATCGACTACTTGGCAGCCGGACTTGATCCAAAAAAAAGTATCTTAATCTATCAATCAGATGTACCGGAACATATGGAGCTGGCCTTTTATTTTTCCACCGTGCTACCAGTAGCAAGAATGTTACATCTGCCGACTTACAAAGACAAAATTAAACAGTATCCGAAAAATGTCTCAATGGCACTTTTAAACTATCCTGTCTTGATGGCGGCTGATATTTTAATCTATAAAGCCTCTCTTGTTCCTGTTGGCATTGATCAGGAACCGCATCTAGAAGTCGCCCGCGAAGTAGCCCGAAAGATGAATCAACTTTATGGAACTGACTTTCCCGAACCGGTCAGGTTTGCCACAAAAGGAGAATATATTCCTTCTTTAACGGGAACCGGCAAAATGGCAAAAACCGTTGAAGGCAGCTATATTAATTTAACCGACTCGCTTGAAGAAATCAGAAAAAAAGTTAGATCAATTCCCACTGCCACCAAATCAGGTGGAGAGATGACGCCTGGTGTAAGAACTTTATTTGCCTTTGCTCAGCTTTTTATTCCGAACGAAGTCGAGAAATATAAAAAGGAATACGAAAATGGAACACTCCAATTTGTCACATTAAAAGATACTGTTGCCAAAGCGATTTACAAAGAACTTAAACCATTTCAAGAAAGTCGAGAAAAAATTGCTGCTGATCAAAAATATGTTGATGACGTGATTAAAGATGGAGCCTCCCGTGCCCGCAAAATTGCCAGAGAAACTGTAAAAGAAGTGAAGCACGCAATGGGTTTAAGTTAAGCGCGTAACTCCGAACCGACTGGTTCGTGGGTTAAACAAAAGATGGGATTATCGTAAACCCTCACTACATTTATATTAATATAATGTAGTAAATATTGAATAAATAAAAATTTATAGAAGGGTCCTAGAAAGCTCGTGAACGGATTTTTTTATCTTTTCTTCATCAAACCAAAATGTCTGCCAACCGATTTTCTTGGCAACTTCAAGAATATCTTTTCTGTCATCAATCAATAATATTTCTTCTGGCTTGACTCCTGATTCTTTTGTGGCAATTTCATAAATTTCCTTTTCCGGCTTTCTAAAACCAGTTTCATAAGAAAGAACGATTGAAGAATAATTAATATCAGGAACAATTCCTATTTCTATAAGTCTTGGCATCATGCCTTTATAAAGATTTGATAGGAGTCCGATCCGATATTTCTTGGAAAGCTTATAAACAAGCTCATGAACTTGCTTTCTTGGTCGGTAGTCGCCTATCCAGCTTTCTAAAAAATTAAAATCATCAGCATTAATTAAATTAAATTTTTCTATCGCCTCTTTCCACAAATCAAATGGGGTAATTTTTCCACGCGTCATATCATCAGCAAAGTCATCTTTTAACCATAATTTTTTAAACTCGTCATAAGGAATATTAAACTTTTTTGTTGCGTCCTTAAAGTAATCCGACCAATCGTTTAAGACTCCTCCAATATCGAAATAAATAAATTTTATTGGTTTCATATATAAAGAATCATTTTAAGCTCTTTTTAAAACTAAATTATACCCACCACATCCTCTAAACAACCAGTGGGCTGTTCTAGTTACGGTTGTCGTCGACACACCAAGTTTTTTAGCGATCCGTTTATAAGATATACCTTCTTTTAACAACTTTGCCATTTCCAAACGGTTGGCGAATTCTTCTAATTCTTTTATCGTCAAAAGATCGCGAAGAAAATTATCCACTTCTTGTTCTGTTTTCAATTTTAAGAAGGCGCTGGCTAGTGCCTTCTCCTTATTATTTTTCGGTTTATAGTTTTGATATGCGTACATAAGGTAATTATAACATTCGTTACATTTAATTAATTGAGGTAGAAAATACTGTTGACAAATTAACATCTATATATTATCATATTAACACGTTAATATAAATAGTTTAATTAAATGTTTAATTGAAGTTTTGATTTTGACTTTATGGACTTTATAGACTTTACGAACTTTTTAACTACTTCTTTTCATCACTCCCCGCCTCGGGCGGGGTGAGTTAGTTTGTAATTAATTTTTACATTATAACCCCGCCAAAGGCGGGGTTTTTTTTTATTACAAGTTTTTATAAATCATATGTCAAAAGTAAAAAAGATTTTTTTAACCGGCTTGGACTTAAAAATTGAAGACGTAATTGCAATCTGTCGCGATAATACCAAAGTAATTATATCTCTAGAAGTGATCAAAAAAATTAACGATAACTGGAAAGCAATCGAGGAAATGCTTGACCGCGGTGATGTTATGTATGGCTTAAACACCGGCATCGGCGGCTTTGGTAATGTTGTTATCTCCAAAGAAAAGGCCGGCGAGCTGTCAACTCGAATGCTCCGCGCTCACGCCTCAGGATATGGTAATCCGGTTGAACCAGAAATCGCCAAAGCTTCGCTTCTCTTAAGATTAAACGTCTTTGCGAAAGGCTATTCCGGCGTGAGACCGATCCTGTTCACTACTTTTGTGCAGATGCTTAATAAAAATGTCATCCCGGTTTTTTACGAAAAGGGGTCAGTTGGTACCTCAGGTGATTTAGCCCCTTTATCTCAAATGGGTTTGGTTGTTATTGGTGAAGGAAAAGCTTATTGGCAAGGAAAGATTGTCCCGGGTGCTGACGCGATGAAAAAAGCCGGTATCAAACCTGTTCCTCTCGCCTATCGTGAAGGACTAGCGATTATGAACGGATCACAGTTCATGACGGCGATTGCCGCTTTTAATATTTTTGATGCCGAAAGGTTAATCAAACAAACCGAAATCGTTTGCAGTATGACTATAGATGTTCTCAACTGTGTCGAGTCGGCTTATAGCGAACCATATAATCGAGTTCGTCCATTCAAAGGCCAAAACGACACGGCCGAAAATATCCGTCGATTGATTGCTGGTAGTGATTTAATGGAACAGCCAAAGAAAAATGTCCAAAATGCTTACTCTTTACGCTCAGTACCTCAAGTAGCCGGCGCATGCCGAGACGCTCTCGACTATATTAGAAAAATTACTAAAATCGAGATGAATGCCGTTGCCGATAATCCAATATTTTTTACCAAAGAAAAAATTTGTCGAACTGGCGCCAACTTTCACGGCGCACCTATCGGTTACACCCAAGATTTACTGGGAATTATCATCACTGATTTAGGCAACATCTCAGAAAGACAAACTAATAATTTGATGGATCCGGCCTGTTCAAAAGATTTACCAGCCTTTTTGGTCAAAAGCGCAGGATTGGATTCGGGGTTGATGATTTCTCAGTACACCCAAGCAGCACTAGTTTCGGAAAATAAAATTTTAGCAAGCCCGGCAAGCGTTGACTCAATTCCTGTTTCTGGTAATCAAGAAGATCACGTTTCCTTTGGTACAATTGCCGCTCGAAAAGCTCGAGAAATTATCAAAAATACCGAAGCAGTCGTTGCTATTCAGTTATTAGCCACTTGTCAGGCTTATGAATTTAGAAAACCGGTCAAACCGTCCAAAACTTTTCAAGCTATCTATAAACTTGTTCGTTCCGTTAGCCCAGCCATTACCGAAGATCGAGCTTTTTATATCGATATTGAGAAAGTTGTTCCTTTAATTAGAAATTATCAAGTTCTGAAAGTGGCTGAAGAAACGATCGGTAAACTAAAATGAAATCTTTTATCCCTATTAACGAAAATGGTTTAGCGATGATTTTAGCAAGAACCTGTTGCCGGAGTTTTAATCCAAAAAAAGCTATTAACGATCAAATCATTGAACTTATTTTAAAAGCAGGACAAGCTGCTCCATCGGCAAAAAACAGACAACCGTACTATTTTTTAATTATTAAAAATAAACTGTGCCTGTCTAAAATTGCTCAAGCTTCTTATATCGGCCGTCGAAGACAGTTCGCTGACTGGGACAGAAAGAAAACAGAAATAATGATTAAAGGAAATAGTTATCTAAATTCTAATGATGCTATTATCTTACAGGCACCGGTAACTATCATCGCTTTCCGAAAATCTGATTTGAATTACCAAGAAGCACAACCAAATGAGTTGAATATTAAAGAAGAACAGAGTGTTGCTAACGCATGCTATTCAATGCTTTTGGCCGCCTGGAGTCTAGGGATAGGTTCTGCTTGGTTATGTTCACCTCTTTACATTAAAGATGAGTTAAAAGCGATTTTAGGAAAATATGGCGTTAAATGGCAAAAAAACTGGCAACCTCGAACCATGATTCCTCTTGGTTATCCACTAAGAGAACTTACTAAACCGAAAAGGAAATCATTAGAAGAGATTTTTCAAAATATTAATTAATAATTGTCTTGTTTAAAAAGATACGAATTAAAAAATGGCCGAAACTATACGACGATTAGATGCTGAGAGAGACAATGTTCAGGAAGGATGGTTTAAGTGCGAGGGAACTTGTGGCCACGAGATCCGTCTTCAAGGAATATATGCTAAACAAGCTAATAAAAGGCTTGCCTATGGTAGAAAAGTATTGTGCAAAGACTGTGATACAATATTTGGATTTCCTGCAGCGGAAACGAGGTTAATAGATCGTGGACCAATGATTCCTAGGATTAGCGATTACGGCGAATGGGGATGAGAAGTTGACGTTAAATCCACCCCAAAAACTTAAATAGTTTCTCGGTTGGAACTGCGACCTTAAGTTTCTTACAGTCCTTTTTACTTACCCATTTAAGTTCAGCGATATCATCTCCCGGCTTTGGGGTTCCTGATTTATATTTGGACGAAAAAACCAAAAACACTAAGTGACTCATTACGCCTTTGCGAATACGATAATCTTCTCCAAAATGAAGCTGTTCTAAATCCGTAATCTCGATATTGGCTTCTTCTTTGACTTCCCGTCTGACTGCTTCTTCAATTGTTTCCTTTTCTAAATATGCTCTGCCGCCGATGATTAACCAACAGTTAGGATAGGGTCCGACATCCTTTGGTTTTCTTCCAAACAAATATTTACCGTCCTTTTCAATGATCGCGGAAACAATAATTGCGGATTTCATAAAAATTTCTAATTTCTAATTGACCTAATCAATCACCAATAACCAATATATATAAATAATTGTTTGGTGATTGATCATTGGTAATTTTGTCATTGTTTGAAATATTTGTATTATTGGTTATTGGAATTTTTGTTTAAGACAATTTTAAATAACTATCTCTTTTCTCTTTACTAAACTTCTCTATCGCATATTTTAACATTGTCCTCGGCATTTGTTTGTAGTGTTTTTTCAGGAAAGCTTCCTCAAACTTTTGATCGCGTTTACCAACCTCCCGTAACATCCAGCCGACCGCTTTATGAATTAAATCATGTTTGTCATGCAATAGAATCTCGGAAATCTTTAATGTGTCTTCAAATTGATTGTTCCTGATAAATTCAAATGTTGAAATAATCGCGATCCGCTTTTCCCAAAGATTTTTTGACCGACCCAGTTTATCTAAAATTTTTCTATCACCCTCAGGGTGCAATTCGGGTGTATTCAGCAACCAGTTGCCTAAAATATAATGACAAGACAAATCGACTAAATCCCAGTTGTTAACATATTTGGTATTCTTTAAGTAGAACTCAACAATCTGTCTCTTAGTCTCCATGTTGCCTTTTTCATATTTAAATCTTAGTATCATTAATGCGCTTAGCCGATACTCGTGAATCTTACTTCTAAGAAGTTTTTGAATATCATCAAGATCCAATCTTTCGAAATATTTTTTACTAATCGCTCGTGTTTGTGGCACCGTCAATCCCCAAAACTTATCCCCTTCCCCATATTCTCCTTTTCGGGTTTTAAAAAATCTAGCAAATACTTTTGCTTTTTCTGGATTAGCTTGTTTTTTAAGTTCGTGTATTAAATTCTGCAACATAATAAATAACTATACATTTAATTGATAATTAAGTTCGTTTTGAATATTTTTTGGAACATCGAAATACACTATTTGAAATAATTTGTCTCCAAGATTAATTTTTAATGCATGTTTGATCAGTTTGTTTTCCCAGACCGATTCAACTCCGAGTTCCTTGATCTGACTATTAAAAAAAATTAGTATCTTTTGTAATATTTTGTTTGTTATTGGAAGTTTTTGATAAAGATAAGTTAAAAAAGCGAGTGCCAATACTTCAGATGCTACCGGGTTATCACTTGCAAATACCAAACCTTGGTCTGGAGTGACGATTTTGGAAGAGATAGACATTATTTTTTTATCCGGACCAAGAGTTGCTTGTGCTTTAGTTCCAACAAAAAGCGTTAAGCGGAGTTTACTTTTTACCGCCAAACCTATTTCTACAATTCTTTCAATGAAACGATTTTTTAAATTGTCTTTTACATCTAATTTATGGGCGCGATCTCTCATCAACCAACTAAAAGGACCATTATAATGGAATTTCATCCGGCTGTCTTCTCTTAACAATCCAACCCAATTTTTAAATCCCAAACTTACACCAGCTTGAGCATGTGTACTTAATCGGGGTAGATTAATAATATGATCAATTTTATCGATCCATCTCGTGGTAAAAAAACCGCTTTTCCATGAGGTGGTTTTATTTGATTTAAATAATTTAAAATCTTTGTCCCAATCACTCGTTTCAAAACCAACAAAGTTCATCTTGCTACTACCCATTCCCGATTTAATAAAATTTTTTGCGGATGAACCGTGTAAAACACCTTTCGGTGAATGGAATACATACTCAACGCCAGACTGATCGCCAACGATTACTTCGCCTCCACGATCTTCAATTATTTCTGAAATTACTTTAATCGCTAAAGGATGAGTCGTCGCCGGGTATGGGTCAGGTGAATTTAATGCGGGTTTCAACAATACCTTGTCGCCCTTTTTAAGCCAAAAAATATTCTTGCTTGCCTTCAAAAAAACTTCTTTAATCACCGATGATAATTGTTTATCAGAAGCATTTTTATCAAGTCCTTTTATGATCAAATTTGAGATTCTCATCTATAAAAGAGATGTAAACTTATAGAATCCTTAAAGAAATTATCTACCATACACTGTAGCATGATAGTTATATCATTGTCTTTCCCGAATTAATCAAACCATTTAAAATAATCGTTATAAAAGTATTATATAATTAAAGCGATGAAACTTAAAAATAAAGTTATCGTTATCACCGGTTCAGGTTCTGGACTTGGCAAATGTCTTGCTTCAAAAGTCGCTCGTGAAGGAGCGAGCGTCGCCTTGGTTGCTCGAACAGAAAAAGAACTGAAAGAAGTAAAAAAACAAATTGAAAAAGATGCTGGAACAGCCGAATATTTTATCTGTGATATCCGTGATCTATCTCAAATTAAAAGAACCGTTAAAAAAATCTTTCAGCAGTTTAAAAACGTTGATATTTTGATTAATAACGCTGGCATCTGGAGCGATGATGAACTGGAAAAAAAAGATCCAGAGAGAAGAAAACTGACGTTAGAAACAAATATTTTAGGAAATATAAATTTTACCTATCAATTTCTTCCCTACTTTAAGAAAAGAAACCAGGGCTATATTTTTAATGTCATTTCCAGTGCCGGCTATGAGAGTACTTCGAGTAGCAATGTTTTTTGGAAAACCTATGGTGCTTCAAAATGGGCAATGACCGGATTTACTAAGGCGGTGAGAGATGAACTACAAAAAACTAAAATAAAAGTTACCGGCTTTTTTCCCGGCGGTTTTGACAGTATGCTTTATGAAAAATCTAAAAGACCCTACTCTCATAATCAACCATGGATGATGAAAACCGATGACGTGGCTGATATCATTGTCTTTGCCCTTACTCGTCCTGACGATGTTTTAATGGAAAGAATTGTTGTTAGTAAAATCGCCTAAGCTTTCGAACTCTCTACTATTTAAAAGCAAATAGCAATAACATTAGGATCAGAGCAAGCCCGATTAACCATCCGACGGTATAGACAATCAACTTGAGCGCTTTAACCGTTTGCTTCTTCTCCCAAAATAAGATAAAGGGATAACCTAGGGTTATCAAACCCGAAATCAGAGCCGAGGTGGTAAAAATTACCAGAAAAAGCAACGGTCCCCAGTAATTTGGCACTTTGCCAAAAATCGCGTTTCCTTTCCAAAAAAGTAAACCAACCACGCTACAATATAAAGTCAAACCGAAAGCTTGAAAAAAAGAAATTAAACACAACCGTTCTTTTTTTTTCATAAACCACCTCAATTTATAATATATTCATTATAATATAATGTTGATAGTAATGGTTATACCCACTAAGCTAGCATAGCTCAGCGGTAGAGCACTCGTTTCACCGCGCCTCCCAAAGTACAAAGTGGAGGCTGGATAGCTCAGCGGTAGAGCAAACGTTTCATAAGCGTTAGGTCGGGAGTTCGAATCTCCCTCCAGCCACTTTGTACGGCGGGCAGGTAAGCGAGACGTCAGAGGTTCGAATTTTTTCGAAAACGTTCACATTATACATCCTTATCTTTCTTGGTCGTCTTTGGCATATTGGAGTGTTAGTCTTAATTATCAGTTTTATTGAGAGGAGGCAAAAGAAGTAATGTCTTAATTCAAGCCGCTGGTATAGAGAGCAATCTTTATACGGGCGGTTTTTTATTCCAATTAATAATTATGTTATTTTTATGCTAAAATAAACAAATTATTAATCAAGTTTTTTTTAATGGATAGAGTCTCAGAAGTACCATCAGCATTTTCTTCAGTTAGAGAATCTCTTATTCGGAAGTTCCCAAGAGAAAAAATAGTTGGATTAGATACGAAAAGAGTTGAACAATTTATTGAAGGGAAAGGATTACCAGTAAAACCTTATATTATTTTTGATAGTATTGATTATAACCGAGTAGAAAAAATAGTAGGTAGTACTAATTCTAATTGGAAATACATTTCATAATGGAACACATGGATTATATAGTCCAGAGATGGATTTAACATTGGTTAGAAGGGACAAAAACTTTGAAGAGAAGAATGGAAGTATTTATACAGAAGGATCGCTTACTCATGAGTTAGCACACGCTAGCAGTATGTATCAGGGTTATGTTACTCCAGATAAGCAAAGTTCTTACACACCAAGAGTTGGTTTCTGCCTGCCTCAAAATAATACCCCATGGGGTTGGCTACTTGAAGAAGGTTGGGCAGATTTACATAGAGGAGAATATTTTGCTAAATATGCTACAGAAGAACAAAAAAAAAGAATCGAAGCGGTTATGAAATTTGGATCATTAAATCTTGATGATACCGTTCCAATAACTACACCAAATGGCGACATTCTTCCTTTACCCATAAAGTATTTATACTTGACTGAAAATGGGGATCTAACAACAAAAAGTTCTGCTTATGCAGGATATATCCTTGAGTTACTTTGTAGAAAAGATCCAACATTGTATCCTACTTTAAGACAAGCACGAGGTTCTGTTGAAGGACTGAGAAAACTTTCCACCCAGATAGATCGTATATCTCCATCCTTATATTCTTTTTTACAATCTTCCGATTATACAGAAAAAGATTTTTCTGGCAGGCTACAAAAAGTCATCTCTAGATTGTTTCTTGATGTTAGAACTTTAATTAAAGGACCGAAAGGTTTACAGGAAACTTGGGATCGATTACTTCGAACCAAAGAAGGTAATTAAAGTTGACAATATCTTCATCTTAAATGAATTTTATAAATTTTATTGAATTTACAATCATTGATTTATAAGAAAACAACAATAATTTATACGTTTTTATGATCAAAATTTGGTATATAATATTGCTTAGTGGAATTAAGATAAAAGTTTCGAACTTTGTCCACTAAGGAGCACATGAAAAAAATTGAACTCTCAATTGTGATTGTTTCTTTCAATACCAAAAAAATTACTCAGGATTGTCTTCAATCAATCAACCGTTCTTTAATGAACTCCGAAATTAATTATGAAATAATCGTTGTCGATAATGACTCGCAAGATGGCTCACATGAACTGTTAACAACAATGTCAAAAGAAAAAGATAGTCATTTGGTTTATTTCCAGTCAGGTAAAAACTTGGGATTTGGTAAAGGTAACAACTTTGGCGTTAAACAAGCCAAGGGCGAATACATTCTTCTTCTTAATTCTGACATCATCGTTTTAAACCAGGCTATAAAAAAACTTTATGATTTTTACCTTTCTCATAAAAAAAATGTTCATTTTCTCGGCGCTAAATTATTAAATAAAGATTTGACACCTCAACGTTCGGTCTGTCGTTTTTTTAGTCTACCGGTCATCTTCGCTACCTTATTTTTAAAAGGTGACTATTGGGGATTAACCCGCTCATCACCGAATAAATTCCAAAAGGCCGATTGGCTATCCGGAGCCTGTATTATGACAAAGAAAAATTATTTTCAAAAACTAGGAGGTTTTGACGAAAAAATCTTCATGTATATGGAAGAGGTTGATTTTTTATATCGAGCCAGAAAAATTGGTTTGTCAACTTATTTCTATCCTCAATCTCAGTTTATCCATCTTGGATCCGCCTCCAGCCAAGGAAAAACCTACCCCATTCTTCAGGTATATCGAGGTTTTCTCTATTTTTACAATAAACATTATTCTCCTTTAGCTTTGTTTTTAGTTAAACTTTTGTTAAAATTAAAGGCAGTTATTGCCGTGATAATCGGCAAAGCGACAAATAATCAGTATGCTATCCAAACCTATGAACAAGCTTTTAAATTGGTTTAAGATTTTAGATAAAAATATCTTAAAGATTCTATTCATCTTTTTTATCTTATTCATCCCGCTTTACCCAAAGTTTCCCCTTTTTGATATCGAATATACCTATATCTATATCCGATTTGAAGACTTTTTTGTTGTCTTTATAACCGCGATTTTTCTAATCCAGTTACTGCGCAAAAGAATTACCCTTAATAAAAAATTTTTAGTGCCAATCATATTATTCTGGTTAGCTGATTTTTTATCTTTTTTATGCGGTTACTATTATCTTAAAACTATTCCTGTCGATTATATCGGCTTTCTCCACGCCGCCAGAAGAATCGAGTACATGATCATTTTTCTAATCGTTTCATCACTCATAAAATCAAAAAAAGACTTTTTCTTTTATTTTAAATTTATTTTATCAACTCTGTTTATCGTCGCCTTCTACGGTCTGGGGCAAAAATTTTTTGGCTGGCCGGCGGTGCAAACGATGAACCCCGAATATGCCAAAGGCTATCTTCTTTTTCTAACGCCAGAAGCAAGAATTTCCTCAACCTTTGCCGGTCACTATGATTTGGCTTCTTATATTGTGTTTTTCATTCCTTTAGTTTTGTCTTTTTATTTTTTAAAAAAACAATTTCGCTACTTCCTTCTTTTTATTTTTTGTTTAACGACGCTGGTCTTCACCGCTTCCCGTGTTTCCTATATCGCTTATATTGTTTCCACTCTACCATTTTTGATTTTCTTAAAAAAGCCGAAAGTGTTGGTTACTGTCATTATCTTAACTATTGGTTTAACTCTTCTTTCTAACAATCTAACCTCCCGGTTAAAACGAACGTTTCAAGTGAAAAGAATCTTCGTTAACCAAAAAACCGGCGAAGTTTTTATACCACAAACCATTACCAGTAAAGAACTGCCGGCTGGTTCTTTCTATGTACGGCTAAATAATCAAAGAGACCTTAACGACAACGATGCTTACAAGCAATCGATAATCGAAGAAAAAGAAAAACAACTAAAAAAACAGGGAATTATTTTATCAGACAAAGAACGAGTTGATATGATTGCTTCACTTTCAGCCAACTTAAAACCAATGAATACTATTCTTTCTGATATCTCTTTTGCCACTCGCCTTCAACTGGAGTGGCCAAGAGCAATTAAAGCCTTTTTGAAAAATCCTCTTTTAGGAACCGGACCATCTTCGATTACCGAAGCTACCGATAATGACTATCTCCGTTGGTTGGGTGAGTTTGGTTTTGTCGGCACCGCCCTTTTTTTAACCATCCTTTTTTTAATCGCCAAGACAATTTTTCAGTCCGCTAAAATCAGTCACCAGAAACAAGGTTATCTTTGGTGGGGGTTTCTCTTCGGTTACTTTGCTCTACTCATAAATGCCAGCTACATTGATGTTTTTGAAGCTTCAAAAGTCGCCTACAATTTTTGGCTGGTCAGCGGGATGTTTATCGCTCTGACAAAAAAATCTATATGAAAAAAAATGTGTTTGAGAAAAAAGATTGGTTGATTCTATTTTTTATTTTATTAATTGCTACTCTCCTTCGCTTATATAAAATCAATAGTCCTCTAGCCGATTTTCATTCGTGGCGTCAAGCCGACACCGCCGCCGTGGCCAGAAATTTCGTTAAATCAGGTTTTGATTTTCTTCATCCTCGCTTTGATGATCTATCCAGCATCCAATCAGGTAAAGAAAACCCCAAAGGTTATCGCATGGTCGAGCTTCCGATTTATAATGTCATTTTTGCCTATGCTTATAAAATTTTTCCCGTTTTTTCCCTTGAGGTTTTTGGACGGTTAACTACACTTTTCTTTTCTTTAATTATTATCTTTGTAATTTACTGTTTGAGTTTGATGGAAAACCAGCGAACCACCGCTATCTTCACCTCATTAGTCTATGCTATTTTACCCTTTATCGTTTTTTTTTCACGGGTAGTCCTTCCGGAAACAACCGCCGTTTCTCTTGCTTTTTTAGGGTTATTTTTCCTCTACTTATATAGCCGGAATAAACAAACACTACCCTCAGGTTTTCTTTTAGTCCTATCAATAGTAAGTTTTGCCGTTTCGTTTCTAATTAAACCGGTAACCGTATTTTATCTATTGCCGGCCGGTTATCTGTTTCTCACAAAGCATTCATGGTCAACCTATAAAAAAGTATCTTTTTACCTATTTTTTGTTATTTCTGTTACGCCGCTACTTTTATGGCGTTTATATATAAAACATTACCCTGAAGGCATTCCGGAATCCAGTTGGTTACTGACCGATGTTAACACTTACCAAGGACGCTTAAGCATTTTTTTCAAACCGGCCTTTTTCCGCTGGATATTCTTTGAAAGAATAAATAACGACATTTTGGGTGGTTATCTGACTTTTTTTCTTATTTTGGGCATTATCAGTAAACCAAAGCGGATTTTTTTTCACCTTTTATTAGTTTCTTCAATTATTTATTTATTTGTATTTCAAGGCGGTAACGTTCAACACGAATACTATCAAATAATCATTCTTCCTCCTTTGGCTATCTTTACCGGGTTGGGAATAACTCATTTTGTCAGTAGCGGAAAAAACCTGATTCATCCTTTACTCTCTTATCCTCTAATGATTGTGTTAGCTGTTTTTTCACTGTTTTTTTCGTTTTATAAAGTGAAAGATTATTATAGCTATCCGCAGGATTTAGTCCAGATCGCCAAGATCGTCAACACTCTCACTAAGGAAGACGACAAAATTGTCACCGACCGGCTCGGCGACACCACTCTTTTATATCTGATGAATCGACGCGGAGCTCCGGCAATTTACAAGGAACCAGATGATTTAAAAAAATTCGGTTATCAATATCTGGTCACCCTCAATCAAGATTTGATTAAACAATTAAAAGAGAAAGACTATCAAGTCGTTTTCGAAAATGATAGTTTTGCCCTTTTTAGATTATGAAAATTTTGATGATCACCCCCTATGTCCCCTTTCCTCCTTCCTCGGGCGGTCAGATTAGGACTTTCAACCTTTTAAGATACTTAAGCCTTAAAAACGAGATTACCTTAGTTTGTCTTTATAAATTTGATGAAGAAAAAAAACATTTAGCCCAGCTGCAACCGTATTGCCGGAGGGTTTTTTTCTGCCGTCGCTCCAAAAAACCCTGGACGGTTAAAACACTTTTAGGTTCATTTCTCTCTCTTAATCCTTTTCTTGTGGTTAGGAATTCCTCAAACGAAGCTAAAATGGTTTTGAAAAAGTTATTCAGTCAAGAGAGTTTTGATGTTATTCATGTCGAAACGTTCTATGTCATGCCCCATCTGCCAAAAGTAAGCATACCAATTCTCCTGGTCGAGCAGACAATCGAATATAAAGTATATCAACATTTCATAAAATCACTGCCTTTATTTATCCAACCGTTTTTCTTTATCGATATCCTTAAACTCAAGTACTGGGAAAGATATTACTGGACAAAAGCCTCATTGGTAGCGACCGTTTCTCCATTAGATAGCAAATTAGTAATCAATCTTCAGCCAAAAATAAAACCAGTGATTGTCCCCAACGGCGCCGGTGACGAGATGGTAGTCGACTCTCTTTCTGAGCGAAACTTGAAAAAACCGATTTTACTATTCCAAGGAAATTTTCTTTGGTTACAGAATATTGAGGCGGGTTTAATTTTGGCAAAGAAAATTTTGCCGATTTTGAAAAAAGAGCTTAAAAATTTTAAGGTAATCATCGCCGGGCAAAATGCCTCGAAAAAGCTAAATATTAAAAACAGCAATATAATCGAAGTAGTTGACGTTCCTCATAATAAAAATGACATTGTCCGCGATCTCTATCAAAAAGCGACTCTTTTCATTGCCCCCATTTTCGGTCCGGGTGGAACTAGATTAAAAATTTTAGCGGCCATGGCCAGTGGACTTCCGGTAATTTCAACCAAAATGGGAATTAGCGGTCTCGAAGTTACCGATAATAAAACCGTTCTTATCGCCGAAAAACCAGATGATTTCGTTGAAAAAATAAAACTAATACTCAATAATAAGCAAATTTATAAAAATATTCAAAAACAAGCCTATCAGTTGATAATCGAAAAATATAACTGGAAAAAAATTGCTGCCAATTTAGAAGTTGTTTACCAAAAATTAATTAAATCATGAAGATTGGCCTTGATATTTCACAAATCGTCCATAAAGGAACCGGCGTCGCTCGGTTTACAGAGGGTTTAGTTAATGCAATATTAGATTATGATAACAAAAACCATTGGTCCTTCCTTTTTTATTCTCTGAGAAGGAATTTAGACAGGAACATCGAAGAAAAAATAACAAAAAAGGGCCATCAATTAATTAAATGGAAACTCCCGCCTACATTAGTTTCTTTATTATGGAACCGTTGTCATCAATTTAAAATTTTAAATTTAAAATTTAAAATTAATCTTGATTGGTTTATCTCATCTGATTGGATTGAGCCACCGACTCAAGGAATAAAAAAAGCGACCATCGTCCACGACTTGGTTTTTCTACGACATCCGGAGACGGTCAACAAAAAAATTTTATTTAACCAGACGCAGCGTCTGTATTGGGTTAAAAAAGAGTCAAACCTCATCTTTGCCGACTCACAAACAACCAAAAGTGATTTAATTAATCTCTTAAATATCCCTGAAGAAAAAATCCAGGTTAACTACCCCGGGGTTGAGGTAACCAAACCGACTCAGGCAGTAATCGAAGAAACTTTAGCAAAGTTTGACTTAAAAAAACAGTTTATTTTAACTGTTGGTAAAATTGAACCGAGGAAAAATTTAAAAAGATTGATTAAGGCAATGAAACAATGGAACAATGAAGCAATAAAGTTAGTAATAGTTGGTCCTCGTGGCTGGGAACAATTTGGCAATAAAACAATGGAACAATATAACAATGTTAAATTTTTAGGTTATATCGACGACGTTGATCTTTATTCTTTATATTCTTCTTGTCTATTTTTTATCAACCCATCTATTTGGGAAGGGTTCGGTTATCCCTTAATCGAAGCGATGAGTTTAAAAACGCCTATTGCCTGTTCGAATATCAAACCATTTGTCGAGATTGTTAAAAATGCCGCTATCTTTTTCGACCCATTAAAAACTGATGACATTGCTGATAAAATAAATAAAATTACCGTCGACACAACATTAAGAAAAAAACTGATCGAAAATGGTAAAATAAGAGCAAAAGAGTTTAATTGGAAGAATTATTATAATAAACTGGTAGAAACTCTAAATTCTAATATCTAAATCCAAAATAAGTTCTAAGCACTAAATTCTAAACCCAAAACATTTAGAGTTTTGAATTTATGATTTAGATATTATTTGAGATTTGGAATTTAGGATTTAGGATTTTATTATCTTATGATTATCGGCATTGACGGTAATGAAGCCAATGTAAAAAAAAGAGTTGGTGTCTCGGTCTATGCTTTGAATTTACTTCATTATTTTAAAAAACAAGCTAATAACGAACTCCGTTTTGAAGTTTTTCTGAAAACTAACCCACTACCCGAATTACCGAGGGAAAGTCCAAACTTTGCTTATGAAGTAATTAAAGCAAAATTTCTTTGGTCACAGTTTGCTCTTCCACTGCGACTTTATCAAAAAAGAGACATCGATGTCTTCTTCTCTCCGGCTCATTATGGACCGCGTTTTTTACCTGTTCCTTTAGTGGTTACTGTTCACGATCTCGCTTTTCTCTATTATCCTAAGGAGTTCTTGAAAAAAGATCTCTACCAGCTGAGAAGTTGGACAAAGTATTCAGTTTTAAAAGCCAAAAAAGTTATTGCCGTTTCAAGAACGACCAAGAAAGATTTAATAAAATTCTACCAACTGCCGTCGGAAAAAATTAGCGTCGTTTATAACGGTTATGAAAAATATCTTCAAGTTCAACGTTCTAAATTTAAATTGAAAGAGGGGGATAAACCATATATTTTATATGTCGGTACTCTTCAACCAAGAAAGAATATTGTCACTTTGATTAATGCCTTTCAAAAAATCAACCAAATCTATCCAGAGTTAGAACTTGTCATCGCCGGTAAAAAAGGATGGCTTTATCAACAAATTTTTGAAACCGTCATTGACTTGGGCCTTGAAAACAATGTTTTTTTCACTGATTTCATTACCGATAATCAACTGGTTTATCTTTATCAAAATGCTTTTTGTCTGGTGATGCCTTCGCTTTATGAAGGTTTTGGTTTGCCTGTTTTGGAAGCAATGAGCTTTGGCTGCCCGGTGATTAGTTCTTTTGCTTCAAGTTTGCCCGAAGTCGGTGGCGATGCCTGTTTTTACTTCGATCCTGAGAATACTAATGATTTAATTGAAAAAATTCTTAAATTAAAAAACAGCCTGACAATGAGAAAAGAAATGATTAAAAAAGGCCGGGAAAGAGTCAAGCAATTTTCCTGGAACATCTGCGCTGAGAAAACTTTGAAAATAATTAAAGACTGTCTTTAATAAAATTCCTATGGCTGTAAAAATTATAAATGATCATTTTGATAAAAATCTTTTTAACAATAAAGCCTTTCATCCACTTCAATCATGGTCTTGGGGCGAGGCGAGAAAACAGATGGGAATTGAGGTTTTAAGAATTGGAGAATTTTCCACAGTAGGGACAATTCATGAATTGTCCCTACAAAACGTTTATCAATTAACCTTTCACAAACTTCCTTTAACTAGTTATAAAATCGGTTATCTTCCCCGATCAGTTTTGCCATCTGAAGAAGTTTTAGAATTCATTTATGATTACGGAGAAGTCAACAAAATTATTTTTGTAAAGATAGAACCATACGAGGAAATATCAAATATTAAATATCAAATATCCCAACTTCACCCAAGGGCTTCGATGGGCGAGGCAAAAATACAAATTAAAAATCAAAAATTAATAAAATCTAAACACCCGTTATTTCCGGAATGGACTCAAATCCTCGATTTAAGACAATCAGACGGAGAATTGTTAAAGAATATGCATCATAAAACTCGTTATAATATTAAACTAGCGGAAAAAAAAGGTGTAATCGTCAAAGAAACATCAGACGGAAAAGGCTTTAAGATTTTTTCTCAACTATATTTTGAAACCTGTAACCGACAAAAATATTTTGGTCACACTCCACGTTATCACCAGATTATCTGGAATAATTTAAAAAATAATATTTCCCATATTTTAATTGCTTTTTACAAGGATATCCCTCTTGCGGCGTATGAATTATTTTTTTATAAAGATACTCTTTATTACGTTTACGGCGGCACATCAGAGCAATACAGAAACTTAATGGCGTCAAATTTGCTGATGTGGGAAGCAATCAAGCTCGGAAAAAAAATGGGCGCCAAAAAATTGGACATGTGGGGCTCACTTCCCCCAAATTATTCTCAAAACCACTCCTGGGCCGGATTTACCAGATTTAAAAAAGGTTTTGGTGGAAAGTTTACTCAGTTTATTGGTAGTTATGACCTAATTGTTAGCCCGATCCAATATCAGATTTATAATATTTTTTACCTTGGGCGACAAATATATTTAAGATTAAAAAAAGAGTTATGAAAAAAGTTGGCTTGGCACTTTCTGGTGGTGGCCCGCGCGGATTAATCCATATTGGTGTAATTAAAGTCTTAGAAAAAAATAATATACCAATTGATTGCATAGCCGGTAGCTCGGTTGGAGCTTTTATTGGTGGAATCTATGCCGCTACCAAAGATGTTAGAATTCTCGAACAAATTACTGCCAGTCTTAAAAAACGGACTATCTTCAGTCTTTTCTTTGATCCAGTCCTCAAATCGGGCCTGATCAAAGGCGATAAAATTATCAACTTTATCAAAAAGTATGTTGGTGATATTGAATTTTCTCAACTAAAAATACCTTTTACCGCTGTCGCGACCGATTTTAACACTGGAGAAAAATTTGAAATCAACGAAGGAAAGCTTTGTCAAGCAATCCGGGCCAGTATTGCCGTTCCTTTTTTCTTTAAGCCGGTAACGATTGATGATAAAATATTAGTTGACGGAGCAATTTCTTCACCTCTTCCGGTCGCTTCGGTCAAAAAAATGGGAGCTAATTTATCCATTAGTGTCAATCTCTATGATAAATACTTGTCTCAATTCTCAGAAAACCAGATTAATATAATAACCGTCCTTCAACAAACAACAAAAATTCTTCTTCATAACCTGGCAGAAACTGAAGCTAAAGAGGCGGATATTAGTATTTCACCCCAGTCAACAAAAATTGGTTGGGGGAAACTCTTGAGTAGGGTTGGTAGTCAACAAGGAATTGATCTAGGAACTCAAGCAACTGAAAAAAAAATAAAAGAAATTCAAAATCTGTTAAAAGCAGAAAAAACTGGTTTTTTCAGTTGTTTACGTCGTTTTTTTAGAATTAGATGAGCTGTAACCAAATATAAAAAATAATTTTATCTATATTGGTTTATTTAAGGACAACATTATTCCCAATTATTATTAGTGTGTAGTTACTCTTTCTAGATTCGAAATCAGGTAATTTACCTGTTTCAAGAGCTCGTGAAATCTCTTTTGGAGTAAAGTAAATGACATCGTCTAATCTTAGATTAAGTCTCTTTGCTATTTCGGTTAATAATTTTTTGGCTGAAATCATAGCTCGAACAATATATTCTCCTCTGGCTGTTCGTAAGAAAATATATTCTTGAAGAATTCTACCAATGTTGATTAAGTCTTTATCTCGTTCCGATCTTCCAATAAAAGCCTTATAATCTTTTCTACTGTTAGCAGTTTTTTTGTTCATTTCTTTCAACTCTTTAAACGGATTGCCTTTTGATAATTCTTTGACACAATTAATATAATATTTTAGATTATAAGGTTCAGCTAAATAGGTCCAGCCAACTTTTACCGCACCAAGCCAGTAAAATTTATCATAAACCTTCTTGATTTTTCGACTGATCTCAGAAGTTAGACTATGTCTTCTGTATTCTACGGCGATTTTAAGCATTGTTTCGTATTCAAGTCTAGTAGCGCTCTTTTTTTGCAAAGTTGTCAAAATAAGAAAATAGTTATTAAAGTCTTCTTCGCTTAAGTTAGGATATATTTCTTCTAGCCGTTTTTTTATTTCGTCTGATAAAATTTTTTCAATCGTAAATGTGACCCAAGTTACTGGCGCAAATTTCTCAAGAGCAGTATTATATTTCTCAAAAACGACTCTAAGCTTATTTTTATCTGCTGTTTTGACTTTCTTAATAATCTGATCTGCTAATTTAACTAGTTTTTTACCTTGCTTGTGTATTTTCTTTAAAAGCTTTTCAAAAAATTTTGGCTCTTTTTCATAAGTTTGTTTTAAAGCAATATACTCCTGTTTCATTTCGTTTGCATCAAGGTAATACCACCAATTTTCGTGTTTAATATTCCGAGGTTTAAATTTAATTTCTAACATTTCATCGTAATATCTTCTTCCCGCAGCTATCTGATAAACAATAAGAGTCTCTGCTTTTCTTTCTATTAATTTAAACCATTTTATTTTATTAATCATATTTAGTCTTGGATTTTTTCAACAATACCTTTGTTGGCATCGACTTTAACTAAATCTCCTTCCTTAAGAATCTCCGTAGCATTACCTGTTCCCACAATACAAGGAACTCCTAACTCGCGCGAAACAATCGCCGCATGACAAGTGACACCGCCTTCATCAGTCACAATCGCCGAAGCTTTTCTCATGGCCATTACATAATCTGGGCTGGTCATAGTGGTCACTAAAATATCACCTTTTTTAACTTTATCAATTTCCTCTTTTGAAAGAACTATCTTTACTTTCCCTTCGGCTTTTCCTAAACAAGCCGCTCTGCCTTTAATAATCTTCACAACTTTATTATTTTTTAAACCCATCAACCTCTCAAATTTTTCTATCCATTCTTTTCCTGAATAAAGATGGTTTTTCCCGTCAATTACAGCAAATACATAACTTTCGCTTCTCTCCTTTAATAATTTCCTACTTGGCAATTTACTATTTTTTAAATAATCAATAATCTCCTGTGGGGTCAAACAATAAATTTCCTTATTAACCAAGGCCGCTCGCCGGCTGATTTCTTCAAGTAATGGTTTTGTATAAAAAAATCCTTTTCTAAACGTCTTTAATCGCTCTGTCCTTAACCAAATATATTCTTGTAAAAGATCTATTAAGAATTTTTGTTCTTCATTAAGATTTAAGGTTCGTATTACTGATCGCGCTTTCTTAAGAATATTTTTTTGATTGTTTTCTAACTCAATTAAGGCTTTCTTTGTATTTTCATTTAAACCTAAGTTGCCATTTATTGCTTCAATAATGTCTTTTTCATGCAGTTCGTCATACAGATAATCATCCATGGCAATCCAAGCCCACTTTTTTATAAATTTTTTAATAATTTGGCGATTTTTATCTTTGGTAAATTTTATAGATAGTTTAAGTAGTTCTTTTTGATAGACAGTTTCAAAAGTTTCTTTACTCGGAACGGTAAGAGCCAATAACAAATTATTTTCAAAATTTTTATATGATATAAGCTCTTTAATTTTGTCTTCCAATACTACTTGAAAAAAATGAGGTGTTGCCATAAAGGGTGATAGTTTTTCATAAGATTCGGTATAAGCAACAAAAATTTTAAGCAAATCTTTTTGTGACAGTTCTTTTAAGTTTAATCTAGGAATATCTTCACAAGAATTTAGCAACTGATTAGCTCTTTTTTCAAATTCGACTAAGTGTTTTTTTGGAAATTGATAGTCTTTTTTAATTTTGTTTAATATAAGTTCACCAAAACTACCAACTTCCTCTTTGTCTATATAAACTGCCCCTATCATATTTTCTACAAACACTGGATAACTCATTAATTCTTTACCTAAAAGAGACTTCATGTTCTTGCAGGCGCCTATAGGTAAAGCATACGAACGAAAAAGACTGCTTTTTCTTCCTTTAACCACTAGTATCCAATCTCTTTTTTTCATGAGTTAATTTTAACTTGAAGTTGTAATTTTAACTTCTATATGTTAAAATGATGACAAATTATGAGTAAAAAACAGTGTTCTGAAGCTAAAAAACCCTTTGAACTTTTACCTAAATTGGTTAAATTAGGCCTGTCTAAACAGGAAGCTAAAGTTTACCTAACTTTGATAGAAGGAGGTCCTTTTCCTGCTAAAGAAATAGCTAGGATTATTAATATATTACCTCATGCAGTTTATCGAACCGCGAAAAAACTTGAAAATAAAAAATTAATCTCTATTTTAAAAACTTCTCCCCTCACCTTTCAGGTTCTATCTCCGCAATTGACTTTATCTTCTTTTATTAAAGATAGAAATTTAATGATAGAAAAAGAGGTTGAAGAAGTCTCACGACTTCTCAATCAAAAACAAAGTTCTTCTCCTCCGACTCAAATGAATCTAATCGTTGGTAAATACGAAATGTTTATTCAAACAATTAAAATGACTAACGAAACGAAAAAAGAACTACTAATCGTCTCTATTGGAGAACCGATTCCGGAAGATTCCTTACTAGCGATAAGAAATGCTTATCTGCGAGGAGTAAAAATAAAAATGGTTGCTCATAAATATGATCAAGAAAACAAAGAAATTTTAGAAAATTTTAAGAAAAATGGTTATGAAATCCGCCACTATCCTGACTGGGGATTCCATCTTGTTGTTTATGATGGTAAAAAAGCTCTATTGAGTGTTAACAATCCTAAAGACACTGAAGAAAGAGTTTCAATGCAAATTCTTAGTCAAGGGTTATCAAAGGCATTAAGAGATTATTTTTATTCTGTCTGGGAGAAAGCTACTCCTATTTAATATTTGATTATTAAATTACCATCTATGCGCGATAGCGTAGTAGATGGTATAGCTAAAGTTTAAAAAAGGTTTTTATAGTAGATTCGTCTTCTATCCTTTCCGCAATAATATATTTCATATATCTTGTTCCTTCTACGATTTTTTTAATCAACTCCACTTCCTTTTCGCACTCATATGGAAATAAATAAACGCTTTTTTGATACG
>PEUF01000057.1 GCA_002780795.1 Candidatus Roizmanbacteria bacterium CG02_land_8_20_14_3_00_36_15
CTTTGCATACTTTTTATAAACCAAATAGAGATGATGGGGCGATCATACCGCCGATTCATTTGACTACAATCTTTAAATTTGGAAATAAAGGTCGCTACGATTATTCCCGAACAGTTAATCCGACCCGAACTATTTTGGAACAAACATTGGCCCGGCTTGATAATAATACTTTTGGATTAGCATACAGCTCCGGTTCGGCGGTTTTGGCCAATATCGTTGCTTTATTAAAGAAAGATGAAGTAATACTGTTTTCTTCCGACGCCTACGGAGGCACCTATAGATTTATCGTAAACGTAGCCGGAAACCAGGGTATCAAGTACAAAATCGTCGATCTTACGGACTACGTTAAAACGGAAACAATTTTAAAAAATAATAATGTAAAAATAATTTGGGTGGAAACACCGACAAACCCACTCCTCAAAGTAGTTGATATATCCAGACTTTCAAAATTGGCAAAAAAATATAAATCCATACTGGTAGTTGATAATACGTTTGCTTCTCCCATTATCCAACAACCGTCCAGATTCGGGGCGGACATCGTCGTTTACTCGACGACAAAATATATTAATGGCCATAGTGATGTGATTGGAGGAACCCTGACAACAAGTAATAAGGAGCTTTACACAAAATTAAAATTTTTACAAAACGCGATCGGGGCAATCCTTTCGCCTTTTGATTCTTGGTTAACTTTACGAGGGCTTAGGACGTTGGAATTGCGAATGGAACGTCACACAAATAACGCCGAAAAAATAGCCTTATTTTTGAGTAAACATAGGAAAATAGAGAAAGTTTATTACCCTGGACTGTTTACCGGGGAACAAAAAAGGATTACTGAAAAACAGATGAAAAGACCCGGAGGAATGCTTTCTATTGAAATAAAAGAAAGATATGATGTTAAAAAATTTCTCGAATCTTTAAAATATTTTCCTCTCGCGGAAAGCTTAGGGGGAGTTGAGTCACTCATTGACCACCCTGCCTCAATGACCCATGCATCAATACCAAAAGAGGAACGTGAAAGAATTGGACTTTCTGACAGCTTATTGCGGATATCGGTTGGAATAGAAAATATTGAAGACCTAATTGCGGATTTAAAACAAGCTCTCAATAAAGCTTGATAATTAGGGCACTTTAATCGACCTGCCTGCTGTCAGGCAGGTTAAACGATTGAAGTAAATAAAAATCCATTTGACAGTAACGTATTAATAATTTTACAATTAACCAATGCTAACAAAAGACGATAAAAAATTCATAGAAGAACTTATTAGTAAAAATAATGAAATTCTTGTAAAAGAAATGATTGATTTGTTTAATACCACTAATGCTGTTATTGAAAAGGTCGATAATAAATTAAGTAATAAGATGGATAAAACGAATGAAAGAATTGATGATACAAACGAAAAAATTGATAGGGTATTGAATAATCTCAGTAATGACTTTGACTCGATTGAAGATCTCGAAAAGAGAACAGAAAAACTTGAAGATAAAGTTTTTCCAATTAGCGCTTGATTTTGACTAATAAATTTAGTAGTATGATAAACATGAAAAATAAAGTTGTTTCAGTTTGCACCTGCACCACCCGCCATTAGGAGGGATGCTTTTGTGTAAAATTTACCCTCCCAAAAGGAGGGATTTTTTGTTATAAGTTCTATATAATAAATCTTATGAACGACAAAAATAAAGATAGTCTTTGGGCCATGAGGCATACGGCCGAACATGTATTACATCAAGCGGTCAAGGAGTTATATCCTCAAATTCAGCTGGCAATGGGACCGGCGACTGATGAGGGATTTTATTTTGATTTTGATTCCTCTCCTAAAAAAGATCATATAGTCAGGATTTCCGAGACGGATTTTCTAAAAATCGAGCAAAGGATGAAAGAGTTAATTAATCTTGATCTGCCTTTAACCAGAATGAAAATTTCTGAAAAGGAGGCGCAAAAATTATTTAAAGATAATCCTTATAAACTCGAGTGGGTCGATGGTATTGTCAAAAAAAAGGGGGAAATAACAATTTATTGGACCGGGCACCCGGGAGACAAAAATTCCATGGTTGATTTGTGCAAAGGCCCTCATGTTGAATCAACTGGAAAAGTCGGTCCTTTTAAATTGCTTTCAATCGCTGGCGCTTATTGGCATGGCGATGAAAAGAATAAGATGCTAACAAGAATCTACGGTACCTGTTTTCCTACTCAAAAAGAACTTGATAAATATCTCTGGCAAAAAGAAGAGGCGGAAAAACGCGACCATAGAAAATTAGGGAAACAGCTTGGCTACTATCTAATCAGTGACCAAGTTGGTCAGGGATTGATTATCTGGAAACCACAAGGAGCAATCATAAGAAGGATTATCGAAGATTTTATTATTAAAGAACAGACGAAACGCGGCTATAAAATGGTTTATTCTCCTCACATCGGCAAAAAACAACTCTGGATCACCAGCGGACATTGGGATTTATATCGAGATAAAATGTATTCACCGATGAAAATTGATGAGGTTGAATATATGGTCAGACCAATGAACTGCCCGATGCATATGATGGTTTACCAATCGGATCCTCATTCTTATCGTGATTTACCGTTGCGGATTTCTGAAAATGCTTCAGTCTATCGTTATGAACAAGCCGGGGAGCTTTCAGGTATGATT
>PEUF01000059.1 GCA_002780795.1 Candidatus Roizmanbacteria bacterium CG02_land_8_20_14_3_00_36_15
TTCAGTTTGTCCTTCTTTCCACTCGTCTTTGAAATTTTTTTTAATCCATTGATAAATTTCCTGTTTTAAAGATATGGGAAGATTTTCATAAACAATATTCTGGAAGCCGGTTGCAAGATGAATTTCCAAGGCATTATTTTTAGGGAACTGATCGAAGAGTTTGTTGGGGAGGGTAGAAGCGCCGTGTTGGACGGCTCCGCCAATAGAATATTTTTCTTGGGCTACTTGAGAAATTGATTTTAAGACATTAAAGTCGAGGCTAACCTTAGCGATCGTGCCATCAGGTAGAGGAATTCCTCCGTGACTGGTTCCCGTCTGCACGCTCACCTTACTGATTCCTTGGATTTTTTTACTTTGAACTTTGCCCTCGTCCTGAGCTCGGGCCGAAGGGAACTTTGAACTTTGAGCTTCCTTAAGGTATCCTTTCATAAACACCTCAAATTCTTTCGGAGTGCTGTTTTTTCCGCCGATGTGACCGATCTCACCACCGACAGAAATAGTTACCCCCTTTGGTTCAAGTGAACGAATATATTTAGTCATCATCGCCGTCATCTGGTAATTATTTTTTTGTTGATCGTCTAAACTTGTTTTATTTAAATCAACCAAGGTTGAAGCGTCAATATCTATATTATAGAAGCCTGCATCAATTGATTTTTTTACTAAAGTTTTTATCTTTTCTATTTCGGTAGCGGCGTCTTCTTTAAACGTTTTCGCTTTAAACTGGTAGTGATCGCCCTGGATAAATACTGGACCTCGATAGTTTTCTTTGACAGCGGCTGCCAAAATTGCCACCGCGTACTCGTCGGGTTGTTGATCGGTATAACCAATCTCTGAACGGGCAATCTCAAAAATGACCGGGCCGATATTTTTTTTAATCATGACTTTAAATATAGTTCGAGCGGTATCATAGGTAAGAGTTCTTATATTTATCGCGGGAATAGTAAATCCGATTATTTTTCCTTGACCGAAAGCTTGGTAAAGACGATGGATTGAAGCGAGGTAGATACTGGTTTTTTGAGCCATTTTTCTAATCTGAGTCCGTGACTGCTTTTGGACTTTTTCGTTTGGAGAAAATATTGCCTGATAAACCAAATCGTCAATCATCGTATGTTAAACTATAATCAATAGATATAAATTTGTCAAATCAAATGAGAAATTGTATTTTTTGCCAAATCGTCAATGGTCATGTCCCAGCCTATAAGGTTTACGAAGATGAAAATTTCTTGGGTTTTTTAGACAAACGACCGTTGAATCCAGGCAATGTTCTTTTAATACCGAAAAAACACTATCGATGGGTCTATGATCTATCAAACTTCGGAGAGTACTGGGAAATAGCAAAAAAGTTGGCTTTGGCGATTCAAAAGGTAATTAATAGTCGTTCGATTAATTTTTTAACACTTGGTTATGAAGTGACTCACGCCCATATTCGGATCATTCCCCGCTTTGACGACGATGGTCACATAGACGGTATTAGGTTGAGTGCTTGGAAAAATATTCCTCCGAAAAAAATGGAAGAAATCGCCGAAAAAATTCGAAAGGCCATTTAAAAATTAGTATTTTTATAAATAGCCGCTGTTTTATCTCGGTATTTTTCCTGCCAGCCATATTTATCATGCTCTTTTTCTAATAAAAGATCGAGAAACGTTCCGTTTTGAATTAAAAGATAATTAGTTTTAAGCTGATTTAATTTTTCATTCCAGCCAGGTTGAGTCTGAATAATTTCCAGATAAACTTGGTAGGGGCTTTTTCCATTCTCATCTTTCCAAGCCGGCATTCGGCCGTCGACAAAGACTTTAATCTGGGGTTTCTGCCAGATTAAAAAACCGCCCCATTCGTAAGCATTATAGACATTACCCGAAAGCGATGGAAAATTTTTTAACGCTTGACACGGGTAGGTAACCAGACCAGTTCGACAATAATTTTGCCACGAATAGTTAAACTGGACGGTTTTTGGCAACTGGACAATCAATAAGAAAGCCATCAACGAAACTAGAAGAGGTAGTGAGATAAAATCAACTGCTTCAATAAATTTTCTTTGAGAAAAAAAACTAACAGGGTAGGGGCCGTTTAAGAATACGTAAAAAAAGGTGGTATAGAAAAAAGGCAGATTTCTGCGCGCCTTTAGTCCCAAGAAACTGAAAAAAATTATTAGAAAGAAAAAGAACAATGATTTTTTTTTGGTGGCGGAGATGACGCCGACGGCGGTCAGTAAAACGATAAATAAAATCTGCCAAGAAGGTGGCGCCACCCACTCGGCAATCATGTTGTTGAGCGGTGATAACGCGTGGTTGACAATCTCTTGAAAAACTCGTATCCCAAAAGGATTAATCAGACTGGTTAAGAACGAAACGACCATTATTAATAATACATATATAATTATTTTCTCCTTTTTGAGCAAAAGATCAATGAAATAAAACCCTAAAATAATCGGTCCGAGAAAAAAACCAATATGAGTATTCACCCAAAAGAGAAACAACAGAGGAAAAAAGGCTAGATAAAATTTATTTTTTCGAGAAACCTCGACAAGATAAAGCGCTAGCAGGAAAAAAAAGTAGGTAATAATTTGAGATCGAAGGCCCAAAGCAAAAGTACTGTAAGATAAAAAGGAAGAAAGAAAAAAACCTGTGATTGCCAGCAAACGCTTAGCCCTAATTAATTTAACAAACAGCAAAGCTGATAAAGTAAAGATTATCGATCCTAAAATGCCAACACCGGTAAAGCCGAATCGGTCAAAGGTTAAGGCGAGAATAATATTATAAAACAGACTAGGATTACTAGATCGATAGTTGGGAAGAAAATAGGAAAATTCATTTTTTGTACAGAGGCTTTTTTGGTCGAAAAACTGTTTTCCACAGCGGTAATGCCAGCCAAAGTCAGTATCTTTTACTGGTAAGAAACTAACAAAAAATACAGATAGTAAAAAGACAATCAAAATCCACTTATTCATAGTAATATATTAGTAAATTCAATGAAATTGTTTTGGAGAATCATCAAAAGAGACGGGTTATTCATTCTGATAATTTTTTCTGTCATTATTTTATTTTTCAACAAAATAGTTTTTCAAGATCAAATTTATATTCCTGGCGATTTTTTAAGAAGTGATACTATTAATTTAAATTTACCTTTAAAATATACACTTTACCAAAACTTACAAGCTCACAAAATCCCATTTTGGACAGATAAAATATTCAACGGTTTTCCCCTTTTTGCCGAAGGTCAGATAGGATTCTTTTATCCTTTTAATGTCCTGCCGGCGCTTCTTTTTTCTTTTGTTAAAACCTACAACTTATCGATTGTTCTTAATTTTTTCTGGGCGGCATTAGGAATGTTTTTTCTGGCCAGAAGTTTTAGACTCAATTCGGTCTCATCATTAATATCTTCTATTACCTTCTCTTTATCAAGTTTTTTTGTTTGTCACATTACCCATCATGGAATTTTAGCAACATCTGCTTGGCTGCCATTTCTATTTTTGAGTTTTAAAAAATATGTTCAAACCGAAAAATACCAGTATTTAATATTAACTTCAATCATCATCGGCATAGAGACTTTAACTGGTTATTTCCAGCTGATTTTTTACTCAGTCTTTATAATCTTTATCTTCTTCTTATTTTATAAGAAGAGTATAAAGATGAGTTTTGGAAAATTGATTTTTAGTTATTCCTTAAGTTTGTTTTTAGGATTGCTACTTGGGGCGATACAGATTTTACCAACTCTTGAATTAGTCAATCAATCGACAAGACAAAAAGGCTTAAGTCATATTGCTCTTGATAGTCTTCCTTACAACCCGAGAAATTTGATTAGTTTTATTTTTCCTTATATTTTCGGCGATCCGGGTCTGGGTACTTATCCCCGGTTTGGCGGCTCCTGGGGAATGTTTTGGGAAAATACTGGTTACGTTGGCTTAATAACCTTGGTTTTAGCCGCTTTTTCCCTAAAGATAGTTAAAAAAAATAAAACTATTTTATGGTTGTGGATGCTTTTTTTTATTTCGATTTTTTTAGCGTTGGGAAAATATGGCCCGTTGTTTTGGATATATTATCTTCCCGGTTTTAATATGTTTCGGGTAACCGGGCGTTTTCTTCTTTTTGTTGTGTTTTTTATCTCACTTATCGCAGGGTTTGGTTTAGATTACATTGGAAAAGAATTAAAAAACATTCGACTAAAAATTTCTTTTTACATTATTATTTTCTTTTCTCTGGTAATAGACCTTTTTTTATTTGGTTATAGCTATAATCCGGTGACTCGAGCCAGTTTAATTCTAGAAAAACCGCCAATTGTTAAATATCTGGAAAAAAAAATGGATGATGGAAAAATATTTTCGGTAGCGGCGTTTCTTACTTATGACGAAATAAATAAAAATGGTTGGAGAAACAATCTTTCGGCGATTTTAAATCATAAAAACGCCCTTGACCCCAACATCAATATGATATGGAACATAGGTAATTTTGAGGGTTATCCTGGACTTTTTCTTCAAAGAAACGAGACGTTTCGAAATTTAATTTACCAAGGGATTAGCTTGAAAAAGGATAAGATAAAAATATCTCCAACATCCCTTAAACTTTTGGGTCTGGCCAATACTAAATTTTTAGTCTCTGCTTTTGAGTTAGAAGGTGTCGGGATGACAAAAATTAATGAATTTGGCCAAGGCGAAATTACCTATAAACTTTATAAAAACGACCTCTATCGACCCCTAGGTATTCTAATTGATAGTTATAGATCCGTTAATAATTATGAAGTATTTAATGATCTGGCACAAGAAAAATTTAAACCAGAAAAAGAACTGCTTTTAGAAGTGTGGTTAATCAATAATCCAAAAAGCGGTAATAACTCTTTCCTAAAAGAAAAGGTTGAAATGGAACAACAAACAGAGTCAAATTTCAATTTTAATATTATCTCAAATACAACAAAGTGGTTACTTTTTCAAGAAAGTTACTATCCTGGTTGGCAGGCTTATATTAATGGGAGAGAGACGGTGATTTATCCAGCCGATGGAATGTTTATGGCGGTTTTGGTACCTAAGGGTTTTTCTAAGGTTGAATTTATTTATAGACCGGTTTCCCTTTATATAGGAGCGGTGATTTCCATAACGACACTTTTAGCAATGAGCACATTTTTAATATTGAAAAAAAATCTAGCTAAATTTTTTGACGGAAATTTGGACCCGACATTGTTTGTAATCAGCAATTAGCTTATCGCCTGGTTTGATTCATCCAAATAAAAAAAGTTTTTAAATTAATAATTAGAAATTTAAAATTAGCAATTATTTTAAAGGATCGTTTCCTCCTTTGTTCCATGGATGACAGCGAATGATTCTTTTAAAACCAATCCACAATCCTCTGATAACCCCATATTTTTCCACTGCTTGGTAAGTATATTCTGAACAAGTGGGAGTAAATCGACAGACCTTATCGGTTAAAAAAAGCTGTCGGGCAAGCTGGCCATGAAAAAATTTGGTTTTTTGATAAAAGCGGATAGAAAGCAAAATTAATCTCTTCATAGTAAAATATTATCATGAAAATATCGATTATCACGCTCTTTCCAAAAATGATCAGCGGTTTTTTTGATGAGAGCATTATTAAACGCGCTTGTGAAAAAAAGTTGGTTGAGATTAGGCTTGTAAATTTACGTGATTTTGCCATCGACGATTATGGGAGCGTTGACGACAAACCTTATGGTGGAGGAGCGGGGATGGTGTTGAGGGCTGACGTTATATGGAAAGCCCTCAACAAGTTAAAAGTTAAAAGTGAAAAGTTAAAAGTAAAAACAATTTTAACTTCGGCAAAGGGAAAACAATTTAATCAAGCAAAAGCGATTGAGTATTCAAAATTAGGCCATTTAATAATAATTGCCGGACATTATGAAGGGGTAGACGAGCGTGTTTTAGATTATGTTGATGAAGAAGTTTCATTGGGGGATTTTGTCATGACCGGCGGCGAGATTGTTGCCGCCGCAATTACCGATTCAGTCATTCGCCTAATCCCCGGGGTTCTGAAAAAAATCGAGGCGACGAAAAAGGAAAGTTTTTTAAAAACTTCAATTAAACATTTAATTAAAGTAATTGGGGAAAACGAAATTTTGAAAAGATTGGATGAAAAGGGAACGAAAGAAGTTAAGTTATTAGAACATCCTCAATATACAAGACCGGAAAATTTTAAGGAAAAAACTGTCCCAAAAATTCTTTTGTCGGGCAATCATAAGAGAATCGAAGATTGGCGATTGAAAAAAGCTTTCGAGGAAACGCTAAAAAAAAGAAAAGACCTTCTTCAGTAAAAATACAGTTGACCCGCCTATCCTTATCATTAGCTTTAGTAGATTTCTACTGTGGCTCGTGGAGCGGATTTAGGCGGGCGGCGAATAAATAGACTTGACAAAAAATAACCAATAATTTTATAATTAAACTATTACTAATTTAATCATAGTTTATTATGATAAATACTTGTTTGGAATTAGTTAGAAGTAGCCATATATTTCTTACCGGATTATTATTTTATGGCTCATATTTATTAATATGATGCTATGATAAATCAGTTGTCCCGTAAAGTGGGATAATAAAGGGTAATTATTACCAGTTATTATCTTTA
>PEUF01000049.1 GCA_002780795.1 Candidatus Roizmanbacteria bacterium CG02_land_8_20_14_3_00_36_15
AAGTTTGATCTAATAATTATGTCTGGGGTTTTAGAAAAAATTTTTTTGAGATTTTGGTTTAATTGATGAACTTTACCAATTCTTCTTAAAGCCATAACTATAGCTCCTTCTTTAACCTGTTTAAAAAGTTTCATTTCTATCTCTGGTTTAATCATCCGAGATAAAGCTGAATAATTAATTATCCCTTTATATAAACCCTCCTCTAAAAAAGTAGACCGCATGATTATTTCTTCTACTACCTCTTTAATAGTAATCATATTGTTAAAATCTTAACATTTTGTAGTAATTTTGTCAAGTTTATTCAAAAATTTGACAGTAAATGATAAGAATATATAATAACAGAATTAAAAGTTTTATTTAAATATGAAAAGCACATGTCCTGTTTGTGACGCTCAAGTGACTCTTCCAAAAAATACTGAAGAGTCAGAAATTATCAGTTGTTCCGACTGTCATACTCGCTTGGTTGTCTCGTCTCTAAAAGATAATAATGCGACTCTTCAAGAGGCGCCCAAAGTCGAAGAAGACTGGGGAGAATAGATCCTATGATAAAAATTGGACTATTACATACAACAATTAGAGGTGATGAAAAACTTATTATTGAGGCGGCAAGAAAAAAAAGTATCAAAATAAAGCTTATTGATGTGAGAGAAGAAATCTTTAATCGAAAAACTTATCAATGCAACTTTGATGTGGCACTTCAACGTTGTGTATCAACCGTAAAAGGCAATAATGCTACTCATTTTTTTGAGTCTATTGGAATCAAAGTCATTAATAATTCATCAGTTGCTGCAATCTGTGAGGATAAATTTGTAACTTCACTTGCCTTGCAAAAAGCCAATATTCCCACGCCCGATTTTGCTATGGTATTTAATTCAACTCAGGCCGTCAAAGCTATCAAAAAAATGGGTGGATTTCCGGTCGTCATCAAACCGCCATTGGGTTCCTGGGGAAGATTATTAGCAAAAATTAATGATATTGATGCTCTTGAAGCAATCTTGGAACACAAAGATGTCTTAGGTTCTCCTCAGCAGAAATCATTTTATATTCAACAATATATTAAGAAAGCGGGACGAGATATAAGAGCTTTTGTTATTGACGGGCAAACCATTTGTGCTATATACCGAGATTCACTTCATTGGATTACTAATACCGCCAGAGGTGGAGTGACCAGCAACTGTCCTGTTACTAGAGAAATTGCTGATATATCAAAAAAAGCTAGTGACGCTGTTGGCGACGGGATTTTATCTACGGATATATTTGAGACTAATGATGGTTTACAGATTAACGAAATAAACCATACGACTGAATTTAAAAATTCTGAAAAACCAACTAAAACCAGTATTTCAGGAGCGATTCTGGATTACTGTGTAAAAGTTGTAAAAAACCTATGATTAAAGCATCGATATACGGAGCGTCTGGATATGCAGGGGGAGAGATCCTCCGTATTTTATTATCACACCCAAAAGTTACTATTAAACAGGCAACTTCTAGGCAGTTCGCCGGGCAGATGGTTTCACAGGTTCATCCTAATTTGAGGAAAAAAACTGATTTGGTATTTTCTAATCCAATTGAGCTGAAAAAATGTGACATCCTTTTTGTTGCTTTGCCTAATGGCGAATCGATGAAATATATGAATAAATTAAAAATCTTATCAAAAAAAATTGTTGACTTGGGAGCTGACTATCGATTGCGTAAAAAAGAAATATTTGAAAATTGGTATAAACAAAAACATCAAAATCCGGAAATGTTAAAAAAATTTATCTATGGAATTGCAGAACTTCACCGAGAAGAAATTAAAAAATCTTCCTATATTGCCTGTGCTGGCTGTGAGGCAACCGTTTCAATCCTTTCGCTTTATCCTTTGGTCAAACATAATCTTATTGAAGAAAAAATTATCATTGACGCTAAAATGAGTAGTTCTCAAGCTGGTTTAAAGCCGTCTCTTTCCTCACATCACCCTGAACGTTCCGGAGTGGTTCGATCTTATATGCCTTCTGGCCATCGTCATACTGCTGAAATCATTCAGGAACTATCCCCTTTTGCTGAAAATTTTGACGTGGCAATTTCGGCTACCGCCATAGACATTGTTAGAGGGCTTTTGGTTACGATACACACCACTCCGAAAAGTGGGGTAACGGAAAAAGAGGTTTGGAAAGCTTATCGAGCCGAATATGGAAACGAACCGTTTATAAGAATCGTAAAAGAAAAACAAGGACTCTATCGATTTCCCGAACCGAAAATTCTTCAGGGAACTAATTACTGTGATATTGGATTTGAGATGGATAATGTTACCAAACGGTTAGTAGTTATTGGAGCAATTGATAATTTAGTCAAAGGAACCGCCGGTCAGGCTGTCCAAGCTATGAATATTATGTATGACTTACCTGAAACAATGGGGTTAGAATTTCCAGGACTACATCCAATATAAATACTATGATCATTATCAAAGTTGGCGGCGGAAAAACTATAAACTGGGATTTTATCGCTGAAGACGTTGTTTATCTTCAAAAAAAAGAACGAGTCATTATCGTTCATGGCGCCAGTCAAACCCGGGATGAAATTGCCAAAAAACTAAAAACCCCAACAAAAATCATAACTTCTCCAACCGGAATTAGTAGCGTATATACTGACAAAAATGCGATCGATGTTTTTCTTATGATCTATCCCGGTCTTGTCAATAAAAAAATTGTTGCCAAACTTCAATCTTATGGAATTAATGCTGTGGGGTTGTCAGGGATTGATGGACTATTGTGGACAGGAAAACGGAAAAAAGCGGTCTATTCCAAAGAAGGAAACAAAATAAAATTGATTACTAATAACATGACCGGTAAAGTTGATAAAGTAAATATAAATCTTATTAATTTGCTTTTGGAAAATAAATATATTCCTGTGATTTCCCCTCCGGCAATGGATGAAGAAAAACAAATCATTAATACGGACAATGATTGGGCAACGGCAGTTATGGCAGGCGCTTTAAAAATTAAATCAATGGTTGTCCTATTTGAAGCTCCGGGTCTCTTAAGAGAATTCGGCGATGAATCATCTCTGGTAAAAACAGTCGATAAAAATAAACTCGATCAAGATATGTCTTTCGCTCAAGGCCGAATGAAGAAAAAAATTCTTGGTGCTAAAGAGGCTTTCCGCTTAGGTTTAAAAACAATGTATTGGTCGGACGGCCGGATAAAACATCCTATTATAGAAGCTATTAATGGCCGAGGAACAATTATTAGTTAATTTTTATTTATGAAAAATTATCAATTTCTTCAACAAAAATATATCGTCAATACTTATGTCAACCGAGGAGTCACTTTTGTTAAGGGACAAGGAATTTATTTATATGATGAAACCGGAAACAGATATTTGGATATGATGAGTAATTATGGTGTTAGTATTTTTGGCCATGCCAATAAAGAAATTACCGAACAACTAGAACAGCAACTTAAACTCATTACGACTTTGCATGGAAGCTTTAATAACGATAAACGGGCCGAAGCATCAGAACTTCTTATAAAAAGATGCGGTCCATTATATCAATATGTTTATTGGTCAAACTCTGGAGCCGAAGCCAATGAAGCGGCCTTGAAATTTGCAGTGGCTGTCACCGGAAAAAAGAAAATTATTGCCTGCGATCATGGTTATCATGGAAAAACTCTAGGAGCCCTGTCAGTAACTTATGGGGAAAAATACCGCAAACCATTTCTTCCTCTTCTCTGGCAGGTTGAGTTTATCCCTTACGATAATCCCGAAGCGCTGGAAAAAGCGATTGATAAAAATACGGCCGCTTTTATCGTTGAACCTATACAAGGCGAGGGTGGAATATATGTTCCTGATAAAAATTATTTAAAGAAAGTCAGACAAATATGTGATAAACACGGAGTTATTCTTATAATTGACGAGGTTCAAACTGGAATGGGAAGAGCCGGAAGTTTTTTGTGTTCGCAAAAATCAGGTATTGAGGCTGATATTCTAACTTTGGGCAAAGGATTGGCCGGCGGAATTCCTGTTGGCGCTACTCTTATTAATAATAAAGTTTCCGCTGTTATTTTTAAGGGTCTCCATACGTCAACATTTGGAGGAAATCCTTTAGCAAGTGCGGGTATCATAGCAACATTAAATAAAATCGATAATAAAATACTAAAACATGTAACGGAAATGGGGTCCTATTTTATTAAGGAACTAAAAAAAATTAAATCTTCGTCAATCAGTGATGTCCGAGGTCAAGGATTGATGATTGGTCTCGATGTTAAAATAGATCGGAATAATTTACTGAAAAAACTGCAGGGAGAAAAAATATTGGCGATTCCCGCCGGTGATACCATAGTTCGTTTTCTACCACCTTTCGTTATCGAAATAAAACATATCGACCTGGTAATTGAGAAATTAATAAAGATTTTTGAGAATTTTTGATATTTGATTTTTAATATTTAATATTTCTTTTTATGTGTAGATTTCTTTTAGCAAAATCAGAAAATCCAATCAAACCAAAAACGATTCTTGAACAATTTTCTATCATGGCACAAAAAAACAAAACTTATGATGGCGACTGGCAAGGGGATGGCTGGGGATTTTCCTGGTATGAGAATAGTTCATGGAAACTCTATCGATCAATAAAGCCTATTTGGCAAGACAGAAGTACTTTTCAAAACTTTCCAAAAACAAATTTATTTTCCATTCATGTTCGAAGCGCTTCTTTTCCCCATCATAAAAATAATATCCAGTTTAATCAACCCTATCTTAGTAATGATTATATATTTGTTTTTAACGGACTTTTGAAAAAAGTTTCCCTTTCTATTCCGGGAAAAATTGGAGCAGAAAAAATCTGGTTTTTACTTAAAAAAAATCTCCGATCAAAAAAACCAAGTGAAGCTTTAGAAAAAGTGGGAGACATTCTTAAAAAGAATTCTAAAGAAATTCAGGCTCTTAATATTGGTTTATCCGATGGAAAAAATATCTATACTTTTTCTTTTTTCACAAAACATCCAGAATACTATAAAATAAGATATTTTAAAGTAAGCAGTTTGTCTTTAATTTCTTCCGAGCCGATCGGAGAATATATATTTGATACTGCTGATAATAATTCTATTATTTGTTTATAATTTATTATCTATGGATAAATTTCGTTTTTTTCAAAAAGCAAAAAAAAACAGTTATTGGAAAAAGGTTTTCGATAAGGATTGGTTAGACTATCGATGGCAAATTAAAAATCGTGTTACTGAACCTAAAATTTTACAAAAAATTCTATATCTGACTGATAAAGAGACTAAAACTATTCAAAGATCATTAAAGATCTTACGAATGGCGATTACTCCTTATTACCTTTCGCAAATTGATATCAATGATAAATTTTGCCCAATCAAATTACAGGCTGTACCGACTATTTCAGAAACCAATATTTCCAAAAGCGATTTTTCCGACCCTCTTCATGAAGAAGAAGATTGCCCAGTAAAAGGACTCGAAGGAGTTTTAACTCATCGCTATCCAGACAGATTAATTATCTATGTTACTTACCAATGTGCCATGTACTGCCGCCACTGCACCAGACGAAGACACGCCGGCGAAACTGATCTACCAACTCCTTGGCTAAAAATTTTAAAAGCGGCCGAGTATGTAAAAAAAACTAAAACCGTCCGCGACATTCTTATCTCCGGCGGCGATCCTTTGACTTTACCAACCGATTACTTGGAAAAAATCATCAAACTTTTCCGTGAAATTAAGCATGTAGAAATAATAAGAATCGGCACAAGAGTACCAGTTACCTGCCCGATGCGAATTACCGATGATCTTTGTCAGATGTTGAAAAAATATCATCCTTTGTGGATTAATACTCATTTTAATCATCCAAAAGAGATAACTGATCTATCAGCCAAAGCTTGTAATCTATTAGCTGATGCCGGGATTCCTTTAGGTAACCAGTCTGTTTTACTACGAAGAGTCAATAATCATCCGTTAGTGATGAAAAATCTGGTTAAGCTACTAGTTGCTAACCGCGTTCGACCTTATTACATCTATCAATGCGACCTTAGCCAAGGAATTGAACATTTTCGCACTCGAGTCTCCGAGGGAATCGAAATTATCGAATATCTTCGGGGCCATACCAGTGGTTTTGCCGTTCCTGTCTTTTGTATTGACGGAATCGGTGGTGGTGGAAAAATACCATTAATGCCGAACTATGTCTTGTCCCAGGGTCATAGTAAATGGGTATTAAGAAATTATGAAGGACTCATCTGCAATTACACTGAACCGTCAAACTATACCTATGAACCACCGGCAAATATTGAAAAGTACATTGACCCTAATGACCAGAAAAATATAATAGGTGTTAGTGAATTATTGTCAGACTCAAATACAATTAATATTGTACCGAAAAATCTTGTTCGTCATCAACGACGAAAAAAATAAATTAGAATTAAATAATTAACCATTCACTAATCTTATGATCTGGGCAGACCGCGAAGCAAAAAG
>PEUF01000048.1 GCA_002780795.1 Candidatus Roizmanbacteria bacterium CG02_land_8_20_14_3_00_36_15
TTACGGTCATTAGTTTTAATGACGATAGCGGAGCAAACGCAAAATCGCGCGCGAAAAAAAATACACCTTTACACCTCAGAGGTGTAAAGTGATATATCGAGATTTTTTTATTGATGATATGCGCTATTAACTCTACATTGTAGACTATAGTCTATAGACTTTCATATTTGTAACAAGAATAATCGAATAATATGCCAGGACGACCACATCCTTTGATAACCGGTGAGATTTACCATATTTACAATAAAACCATAAATAAAAATAAACTATTTAGCGTTGATTTCAATTGTGAGAAATTTATGGAGGATATCTGGTATTACCGGTCTTTTGCTTCTTTAATAAAACTATCTAACCTAAACAAATTAAACGTAGAATTTAGAAAAAGTTATCTTGATAAAATTGTCTGTAAAGATTCTTTCCGCGTTTCTATTCTAACTTATACTTTAATGCCAACGCACTATCATTTTATTCTTAAGCAGAATCAAGATAATGGCATCTCAAATTTTATTTCTTTGATTCAAAATTCCTTTACCCGTTTTTACAATATAAAAAATAACTCAAACGGACCGGTTTTTCTTCATCGATTTAAATCAAAGCCGATAACAACAGAAGAACAATTAAAACATACATCCAGATATATTCACCTAAATCCATACTCATCAGGTTTAATAAAAGACATTAGTGATTTGGGGGAATATCCTTGGTCATCATACAAGGATTTTATATATCCATCAAAAGAAAACATTTGTGAAACCAATCAAATTCTTGCTTTATTTAATAATGATTATTTCAGATATAAAAAATTTGTTGTTGGCAACGCAGATTATCAAAAAACATTAGAAATGTGTAAATACGCTGAAAAATGACTTTACACCTCTGAGGTGTAAAGTGACCTTCTTCGGTAAGAACTTCGTTTAACAAAAGTTTATCCAAATATATATAACCAAGAATTCGGCCAAAATTGTCCTTTTTAATTTTTTCAATCGCCACTTTTTTATTTAAAATAAGAGTTTCCAATCTTGCTTTAGCATCAACCCCCATACAACCTTTAGGGTATTCAGGCGCATCAATCTCAAACAACCTGATTCTTTCACCATCGTTAGTGTCGAATGTGTCGCCATCGATTACGCCAGTTATAGTCACGAGTTTTGTTTGCGTTTCCTTTTGAGAAGGAACGATTTTATTTTTCACAAAATATATATTGAGCCCTATCGAAAGAATTTAATAGAAGAAATTGTATATGTAAAAAGTTTCTTCATAATTTAAGTGTATTATAAAAGTGAATAGAAAAAAATCTCTCAGTTCTCTAAACTAAAATATGGCACAAAAATATTATTATGTCAACCAAAGGATTTTAGACCGATACTCTTGTTCAGTCTCAGATCTTAGATTAGCCGACATTTTTCTTGGCCTTCGAGCGGGAATGCTGATGATAGTTGTCTTTTTCTTGGGGTATTTTTTTGTCTCGGAATCTTCTCTCCCCCAAAAAATTCATTCGCCATTAACAACGACTCTCGCCGAAGAATCTGATATCAAAACCCCGTTTACTTCCATAGTCCAACACTTCAACTCCGCTGAGGATGAACCGACTCAACCGCCGACCGTAACCGGTCCAGAAATAGAACAAGAAGCAGTGATTCCAGATCCAGTTAAACTTAGTAAAAATTCCTACTCTATCGCCGTCTTCGGCGACTCGATGGTTGACACAATGGGAGAAAGACTTGAATATTTAGAACACACGTTAAAGAAAAAATACCCTAATACTGATTTTAATTTGTATAACTTCGGTAAGGGCGCCCAAAATTGTGAAGAAGGTTTAGCTCGATTACATAGTCCTCTTGACTATCAAGATCGTCATTATCCAACACTTGATGAAATTAAGCCGGACGTCTTAATCATCGGTTCATTTGCTTATAATCCATTTTCACCCCATGATTCTGGAAGGTATAGATCGTGTTTTTCACAACTTGTTAGCGAAGGCAAAACAATCAGCGGCCGTATTTATGTCTTGGCAGAAATCGCCCCTCTGAAAGTAAATTTTGGTAAAGGACCAGGCGGTGTTAACTGGGATGATAATACTGCCTATCAGCAAGCAACAAGAATTATTGAACAACTAGAAAATGCCATCGACATTTCTCAGTTTGCTAACGTTCCCCTAATTAATGCATTTATTTCCTCTCAAATCTCAGCCGACAAATCCGGTAACCCAAAATATGTAAACTCGTCTGATGGTATTCATCCTTCTGTCGCCGGCCACGAGTTTATGGCTGATTTGATCACCGACACCCTTCGATTTAATTAACAAAATTATTTCCCGACCAAAAAAAGTGTTAAAATATAAAACAGCACAAGAAGTTTTTACAAGTTTAATCAACAACTGTTCGGATTCAACTTAGAATTCAGGGATTTAGTTTAACAGGGTTTTATTCGGCCGCTAAAAATATTCTCAAACCAATTCTTGCTGGTGTTTTTCTAATCACTATCTTTTTTAAACTAACCAAATCGTGGCTGATTATTCCGATGCTTGTCGAAGAGATTCGAACACCCTCGGTCCTTTTCTCCGCCATGACTTACGTTTTTATCTCAGTTCCTCTACAAGAATTTATTTACCGGGGTTTTTATATTTCCAGACTGGAACTGGTTTCTCAAAATAAAACCTTCCTAAAACTTTACAGCGCCGTTATCTTTATGCTTATTCACACCGCTTTTGATAACTAGTTTTTAAACATTGGTTCGCTTATCTTGGGTTTGATCCTGGCTGAAAATTTTCTCAAATTTAGAAATGTTTTTTCCCTTATGCTTTGCCACATATTAATCGGCGTCACCTATGTAGTTTTAATGGGAATTAGTTGATGACATTAATTTTAGAAAGACAGTCTTCTCCAAAGAGTATCCCTTTTAATTTAAGACTTTCTTGCTAAAGCCACTAACCATTCAACGGCTTTGCGATGAGTTCCTTTCATGTCATCCGATTCTCGATGCTGTTTGACATCAATATCAACAAACCCACGCTTTACAAGCATTTCACGTAGTTCTTCCGCCGTTATGTATAAATATTGTCGAGCTGTTCGAGTCAGTTCATCTACTGCCAGAGCCGTACGAAGTTTATCAGTTTTTGCCTGTGATGCGATATGTATAATTCCGTTAGGGCGCAGAATACGTGTCATTTCATCCATAACCTTGCTAAAATCAGTAAGGGAGTTTAGATGATGAAGAGATGCGTGAATCCAAAGTCCGTCAAAAAAATTGTCAGGAAAGGGTGAGAAAAACATATCAGCGTTAATTTGTAGTAAATCTGGGTTTAATTGATGAGCAATTTTTAGTAACTCATAAACAAGATCTAAACCGGTCACCTGAAAACCAAGTTGCTTTAAAACCTCTTCATCCCGTCCTGCACCCGCACCTACATCAAGTATTTTGCCGTTAGGAAGAACTAACTTCGAAAATCCCTCTATCTGGTCTTTTGAGATAGCTTGAGAAATTGAGGCTGCATACTCGGCCGCGTGAGTTCGATACCACTTAATCGTATCAAGAAATCCATTTTTGGAGTCACGTTTCATTAATTCGGGATGTTCTAATGCTTTTTCCATTAAAAGAGAAAGTAAGCAGTCTGGGTGCAGGTCGACCGATGCCGCTTCAAACTCAAAATCCCGTGTTAAGTGAATAAGGGGATCGTATCCTCTTGTTCTGTTCGGTTCAAAAAAAATTCCACCTTTTCTTCTACTTGCCAACATCAGAAGACCAGGAATAGCGTCAAATATCTCGTAACCATAAGCGGGTTTATATGGACGGTTTCTTGTTCCTAAACCTTCACGCTCGAGGTAAAACATCGGATAATTACCAAAAGGTTGATTACCATAATTGCTTTTGATACGCCAGATGGTTTGTAGGTAGGTTAACTCTGCCAATTCAATCGGTGAAAGTCCACCATGCCCTATCCTTGCCTTAAAATGCTTATCATGTTCTAATATATGTGATTTCCAAGGGAAATGCCTTTTCCATTGGAGATGATCTAATCTGGATAAATTCCTGAAGAAATTTGTTCGAAATGGCTGAACAACGGCGTTATGATAAGCTCTTTGAGCTTCTCCTATTAAAACCTCTGAAAGCATAGATAAGATACTATAATCTAAATAATCTCCTCTTTCCTTTTTTTAACAAACGAAATCCATTCCTCGACAATTTCGAAAATGAACTTAAAGGGAGCTTCGATCAAAAAATCAAAGATAAAAATAAAGAAATTGAGTTTGGCAATCTCCTGACTAAAAAACTTACCCAAAGATAGTATTGGCATAAAGAAAAAGTCAAATAAGGGTGATAGAATACTTTCTTTTTCTGAAAGATAATATTCGTTGACGATCTGTTTAATCCGGTAGGAAAAGAAGGTGACGACCGAGATGAAAAATAAAAATATTGCTTGACTAATTAGGTTGAAGTTCAGTAAATTAAGGATCTCGAAGATTAAAAACAAGGTAATTATAAAAGTCAGAGAATAAAAAATTGTAAAACCAAAAATCAGAATCGGTTTTCTTTCCCGTGGCTTTTTCCTGACAAAGGCGATCGAAGTTTCAAAACTTCTGTCGGCGTCGATAATCTCAACGATTCTTTGGAAGATCTTGGTCGTATTATCGGCTCCGGGCATAGTAAAAAAGGCGATAATAAAAAGCATGAGAGCAGGCGGAAAAAGAGTATTAATGACGATCGATTCGTAGTTAACTTCCCTATAAAAATACTTTGAAAGCGGAAACTCCAGTATCAAGGCAAAAAGCATCTTTGTAAAAAAAATGTAGATAAAACTGCGGATTGCCAGACCGGTCATCTTTGCTTTAATTCCCTGGTATTTTTGGCGGCAGGTCAATTCCACCTCCGACCAAAGCTCTTTCTTATTACTGATAATTTTTTCAATATGCGCATATTTATCTTTAATGATGCTGAAGAGAATCAAAAAGGCCGGAAGTTGCTTTTTAATAAAGCGAGACAAATGATCAACGAATGGATTTTTTACCATCAAGTCGATCTTATCAAATATGATTGGAAGCTTATTGGAAAAGTCCTTTAACTCTTCGGTGGAAAAACTGGAAATAGGTTGATAAAAAGTAATAAAAAGATGATACCGCTGATATGAACGGTCACTACGTCTAAAAGTTCTTTCTAGAGCGGCCAAAAAAAAGGCATTTTTTTGGTCTTCGGAAACTCCCTCAAGTTTTATTTTATTTCTAAGAACCTGGTAAATAAAAAAAGTATAGTTGGCGTTTTTTTGAGATCCAGACGGGTTGAGATTTTCCTCTATCTCACAGGTTAAAAGGTCGATAAGAAAACGATATAAGAATTCCCGCTGGGAGCCGGTTCGACCAACGATGAGAAGTTGCAGGAGAAAAATATATTTATCAATAATCTTTTGAATGCTATCTATATCCTGACTGCCTAATGAATCGGCGTCAAAATATCTTGCCCAAAGTAGTTCTCTGATTAACCCATCGGCCACATCCTTACCGGTAGGATTTAAAGTCAACAATCTTCTCATAATCCGTTCTATTGCCGCTCGCCTGATTTGATGATCTTCACGATACTCAACCGCATTTCTGACTTTTTCATAAGCTAAGGCGAAAAAAGAAACAGTTTGTGAGACACTGATCTTGGACAAATCGTCAGGACGAGTCTTTGGTTTTATTGAGTTTAAACTGCCTAGCAAAGCATGAGTATACTTAGACAGTTTTATTGCTTTAATTTGAGTTGGGTTTTTACCATCATCCATATTGCTATATATTATAAGTTAATTTGATCTATTTTACCAGTTGCAATAACTGCGAGTGAATTAATTTGTTTGAAGCAACCAGTCCGTTGGATAGGTCATGATTAACAATGGCTTTTCCATGAACATCAGTAACCATGCCTCCTGCTTCTTGAATCATCAGAATTCCCGGAGCCACGTCCCACCATTTGGGTCCGGCCGTTCCGCGCATTTCTAAAGGTGGAAGAAAATAACCTTCAGCTGCCCCTTTGGCAATAAAACAAAGAGACTCACAGTCATGAGCCTTGGAACGAAGTCGATAGATATTTTTTATAAAGGCTAATTGTTGCTGAGAAAAATCTTTCAAACCTTTTTTAGTCCAACGGCTGTCAGGAAGATGTATATAAATAATTGAGTTATTGATTTTGTTTACCTGCGAAACCTTAACCAAATTATTATTGTGCTCAACACCTTTACCTTTTTGGGAGATATAAATTTGGTCAATTTCAGGAAAATAAACTATTCCAAGGAGAAGATTATTATTATATTCGAATGCGATATTTATACTATAGTCATAAATATTTCTAACATACTCTTTTGTTCCGTCAAGAGGATCGATAATCCAATTGAATCCTGAAACAGTATTGAATTTGTTTTCAGTTTCCTCGGATAGAATATGATGACCAGGAAAATTTTGGTTGATTGAGTTTATTAAATATTTTTCGACCTGGTAATCGACATCAGTGACCACATCCAACGGGTCGCTTTTTGATTTAATTATTTTTTGACAATTTTTATACTTCAAAACGATTTTTCCGGCTTCCTTAATCATTTTAGTTGCTACATCCAAGTAATCGGTTTTAGTCATTAATTAATCCAACGAATTAATATTTACCCCGGCTTTAAAATCAATCTCCTTAAATCGACGCAAAATTAAAGTTATTTGTTTCTTTAATAAATTATATTTATCAATTGTTTTTGCTTCGAATTTAACTGTCAAATATGGCCCATTCTGGGAAGCTCGAATGACGACCATTTCATTATCAGTATCCATCCTTACACCATCAATCTCCACATATTGGGCATTTGGATACAAACTTTTAATTTCATTTGAAATTTTTTGTTTTACAAGATTAAATTTAAGATCATCTGGGCAACCGACTTTGATCTCTGGACTGGAAATAAATTTTGGTAAAAGATTAATTTCCTGATTAAGAGTTCTCCCTGTTCTTGTCAAATAAGCAAGTAATCGCAATGAGGCAATCGCTCCGTCGTCGTGCCCATAAAAATTATCGACAAAATAAATATGGCCAGATAACTCACCGCCAAACGGTGCTCTTTCGTCTCTTACCTTAGCTTTAATAAAAGAATGACCAGTTTTCCACATTATCGGCAGACCACCATTCTTTCTAATTACTTGATCAACTTGCTTTGAACAAAGATTGTTATAGACAATTTTAGCTCCGGGAAGAAGGTACAGGATATCTTGTGAAAATAAGGAAAGAAGGACGTCGTTCCAAACAAGGTTCCCTTTGTTGTCGACAACACCGATTCTGTCGCCGTCAGTGTCATAGGAAAAACCAATATCCGCTCTTTCTTTCTTTACTCGTTCGGCTAAACGATTTTGAACTTTTGATTCGGTTGGATCGGCGACACCAACGGGAAACTCGGGATCAATTTTGGTATTTTGCTCAATTACTTGACAACCGGCCTGTTTAAATATCCTTGGCATGAATAGACCACTAGTGGCGGCACAGGCATCAACTACTACCTTAAACTTTCTGATTGAGTCAACTCGACGAAACAAATCTCTCAGATATTCAGGAAAAACATCCTTTTTTATCCATTTTCCTAAAGGCGATTTTTTGATAAATTTATTTGATTTAACTAAATCACGAAACTCAAGAATATCTTCGGTAAGCATCGTTTCCGAATATCCAATGGCAAACTTAAATCCGTTGTATTCTTTCGGATTATGGGAAGCGGTAATCATCACCATTCCTCGCGTTCTAAAAACATATTGGGCAAAATAAGCAATCTGCGATAAAGTCATTCCGATATCGTAAACGGTTATACCGGATCCAGTCAGACCTCTAACCAAACAATCACGAAAAAGCGGGCTTGATTTTCTTGAATCAAAACCGACGACACAATCATAGATGCGTCGATTTAGAAGCCAGGTAGCATAAGCTTTGCCTAAAATCTCGACGTTTTCTTCATCGAGTTCCTTACCAACAACGCCTCTTAAGTCATAACCGCGAAAAACATGACTAGGTATTTGTTTCATCGACTAATTATAGAATGTAATAAGCTAATATTTCAAGAGAACTGCGGAGTTCAAAGGGATTTTGACTGGTTTTTTCCAAAACGTCAATCCGATGCATACCTTGGTAGAAAGCGATTAATTTTTCCATCTCCCATGATTTGAGTTGTTTTTGCAATTTCCAGATCTGCCAATCCATCATTTTTCCTGATTTTTTGCCGGATTTTAGAATAATTAAATTACGCAGTTGTCTGGCCAAAAGATAGAAGATTAAACCATCAGCTACTTTTGAGGAAATATTGTCTAGACTTCGAATAAAACCGGCCAGGTTGCCAGGAAAACAATTATCAACTAACTTAAAAATAGTTTCTGATGGTTTAAACTCCCTGACGGTAATTCCTTTTGGAAACTTTAGATTACGAGACATGACCGAGTCTTCCCAGTCGAGCAAAATAACATTTTTATCCTTAATTAAAAATTCGACTTTTCTAAGCTGCAAACTATTCTTTTTAGAAATAAATTTATTTAATCCTTGAGTAACGAATATCCGTTTGTCTGAGAAAAGTGAAATTGATTCGCCAATCCATTTATAAACTTCATCAATTTGGTTTGGATCGATATTGTAGATATCGATTTTTTTTTCCAGGTACTTATTTTTTAGTTCAGTAAAATAATTTCGTGAGGCAACTACGTCTTCTCCGCAGATAACGGTTAACATAATCTAATTATAAATTATGATATTCTTAAATTATGTACGATTTCATTTCCACCGGCAGCATCAGTATTGACCTCTACTTTTCCGGTAAAAGTTTTACATTTAGTAATCAGCGCTTCCAGTTGGCGGTGGGCGGAAAATATATGGCCGATCATTTTTATACCGGTCTTGGTGGAGGCGGTGCTAATGTCGCCATAGGCGTCAGAAGACAGGGTTGGCGATCTGCCATCATAGGTATCGTCGGTAACAATCCTTTTAAAAAAATTATTCTGTCTAAACTTAAGAAAGAGAAGGTATCTGATATTTACTGCGACTTCATCGATAACTATTATAATATTTCAGCCGTACTCCTAACCGAAAAAGGAGAAAGATCTATAATTCACTATATTAGTCCACATCGCCATCTTTTTTCTAACAATAACCGGTTGCGGGGGATTACTAAAAGTCGTTTTTTATACCTGGGCAACCTGCCAGATGTTTCCTTAACTGAAAGGGAAATTTTCTTAAATTTCTTTAAAAAAAAGAGCGTAATGACGGCCGTTAATCTGGGGGTGACTGATTGCCGTCGATCTAAAAACCAACTTAAACCATTTTTAGACAACGTAAATATTCTTATTCTTAACGGGCATGAATTTGCTGAGTTAGTCAAATCGCCTTATAAAGACATCAATTTTAAAGATGATGTAATTAGCTGGTATATTCCCTATCTTCGTGATCAAATAGTAGTGGTCACGGAAGGGAGTAAAGGAAGCTTTGTTTATTATTTAGGAAAGATTTATTATCAAAAAGCGGATAAACCGGAAAAGATCGTTGATACCACCGGTGCCGGTGACGCCTACACGTCTGGTTTTCTTTCCCAGTATTTAAAATCTAAGGATATTGGAAAATCCATGTATGTAGGAACTAAATACGCTACAAAAATATTGATGAGGGTTGGCGCTAATTAGTTTATGAAGTATTCATTTCTTCAAGCAAGTTTCGTCCGGTCATTTGATCTGGTTTTTTAATATTCAATAGAGCTAAAACCGTTGGAGCAACATCTCCGAGTATTCCAGTTGAAATTTTTATTTTTTTTTGTTGAAATTTTTGGTTCACAAAAATAAACGGAACTAAATTGGCTGTATGCTCGGTGGAAATACCACCGGTCTGAGGATTAATCTTTTGTTCAGCATTACCATGGTCGCCAGTAATTAAAACATTAATATTAAGATTTAGAGCTTCCATAATAATTTCTTCTAGACAATGATCGATGGCTTTGATAGCTTTGATGGTCGCTTCAATATTACCGGTATGACCAACCATATCAGGGTTAGCAAAGTTAACCACGATAAAAGAAAATTTAGCAGACCTCATTTGTTTGATTAACTCTTTGGTAATTTCGTAAGCAGACATTTCTGGTTGAAGATCATAGGTAACCACCGGTGGCGAAGGAATAATGATTCTCTCTTCGTTAATGAAAGGTGGTTCACGTTGTCCATTGAAGTAAAAAGTAACAAATCGTTCTTTCTCTGTTTCCGCCATATGCAACTGGTTAATTTTTTTTTCCTCTAGGACTTTGCCGAGGGGATTATCGACAACGATTGGTAAAAAAGCGACATGAACTGGTAGATTGATATCATATTCAGTCATAGTTGAAAAAAAGATATCGTTAATTTTTTTACCACGGTGAAATGGTAAATGGGTATTAATGGCTTTACTCGCAAGATGTGTTTGTGAATACTTGGTTTCATAGGGGTCATATGAAATATTTTTATTAGCAGTGTTTTCAAAGTCGTCGAGAACAAAAGCTTTTGTAAGTTGCCGTGGGCGATCAATCCTGTAATTAAAAAAGATTACTCCGTCTTTGGGTTCAATCAAGACCGGAGTTTGACGGTTTTTAACAATATTAGTTGGCAAGATAAACTCGTCGGTGATGTTTTCTTTATAAGATTCTTCGACGGCTTCAATAGCCGAACTAGCCTGTTCGCCAATACCTTTGGTTAAACAAAAATAGGCTTTAGCGGTACGTTCCCAGTGTGTATCCCGATCCATGGCATAATATCGACCCATAATTGTAACTATTTTTACATTGGTTAAATTATCTATTTTTTCCTCAAGCATTTTAATGATTGGAATTGCTGATTCAGGCGCCGAATCTCGCCCGTCTGTGATGGCGTGAATGGAAACCCTCTCAATTTTATGCTCATGGCAAAGATGTAAAAGAGCCCAGAGATGATCAATCGAAGAATGGACAATAGCATTGCTAACTAACCCGATAATATGTAGATTGGAATGATTTTTTTTGACGTGGTTGAGACAATCCAGAAAAGCCTTTTTTTTGTAAAAACTACCATCTGCTATGGACATATTGATTCGAGGAAGATCTTGGTAGACAACTCTACCGGCCCCTAGGTTTAGATGACCAACCTCGGTATTACCGACGTCGCCTTGAGGTAGACCTACAGCTTCACCTGAGGCTTGGAGTGAATTATTAGGAAAATCAGCAATTAAACTATTATAGAAGTGAGGATTAGCTAAATAAATTGCGTTTCCCGGCCCGGGTGGAGCTAAACCAAATCCGTCTAAAATTATTAGAATAACTGAATTCATATATGGTATTATTTTAGCAGGCTTCTACTTTCAAAACAATAAGCTAAACCACAGGCAATCGCGTCATATTCATCATCGTTAATCCCTTTCTTATTTATGTGAAGAGTCAAATCAAGCATTTTTTTTATCGCCTTTTTATCAGCTAAACCATAACCAGTAACGCACTGTTTGATTTGTAAAGGCGTTAGAAAAACAACCTCGGATTTACTCAAAGTAGTTGCTAAAAGGATGACGCCTTGGGCTTGGCTGACGGTAACAGCTGTTTTTTGATTTCGAAAGAAAAAAATTTCCTCAATAACGACAACAGCTGGTTTATATTTTAAAAGAATTTTGTGTAGATTTTCATATATTAAATTTAGCCGACTCGGTTTTTCTAGATTTTTATCAGTTGTGATCAGACCGGAGGTTATAAATTTGAAATCTTTATGGTCTTTCTTGTTTTTTTTAAAAATAGCATAACCAGTTTTTTCCAAGCCTGGGTCAATTGAAAGAATATACATCGTATTAAATTAGTTAACAAAAATGATGGGAGATTGCTTTTAGTACGTCTCGGCTAAATCCTTTGCAGGACTTACACCTAACGCCTATCTCGACCAAAGGTCGATCGCCCTATGGGCGAATCCCGTAATCTACGGGAAAGCTGATACAGATTCTTTATCTCGAGACTCGCTTCGCACTTGATATGCATTCAGTGCTTATCGATTAAAGATTTAGCTACCCGGCAATGCGATAAACAACCGGTACACCAGGGATCTTTTCTCCTAGGTCCTCTCGTACTGTAGGAAATCTCTCTCAAAAATCTATGCGCTTGCACCGGATAGAGTCCGAACTGTCTCACGACGTTCTGAACCCAGCTCGCGTACCGTTTTAATGGACGAACAGTCCAACCCTTGGAACCGACTTCAGCTCCAGGATACGGTGAGCCGACATCGAGGTGCCGAACCGCGCCGTCGATATGAACTCTCGGGCGCGACTAGCCTGTTATCCCCGGGGTAGCTTTTATTTGTTAAGCCCCGACCACGATCATAGTGCGTCGGGGGATCACTAATACCTGCTTTCGCATCTGATCGGATGATAGTCCTCACAGTTAAGCCAGCATATGAATTTGTACTTACATTCCGATTTCCATCCGGAATAAGCTGACCTTTGTACTCCTCCGTTACCTTTTTGGAGGAAACCGCCCCAGTTAAACTGATCGCCAAACACTGTCGCCCGCTAGGCGGGCTAAGGTAAAAAATAATCAAAGAGAGGTGTTTCATTGACGAGCGCTAAGCGCCCTCCCTCCTACGCTCAACAGTTAATTATCATTTACCAATATCTAACTTCAGTAAAGCTCCCGGGGTCTTTTTGTCCAGGTGCAAGTAGGCCGCATCTTCACAGCCATTTCAATTTCGTCGGGCAGTGGTTCAAGACAGTTACTAACTCGTTAGACCTTTCATGCGGGCCGGAACTTACCCGGCAAGGGGTTACGCTACCTTAGAACTCTCAAGGTTAGAGCTGTCGTTCACTGGAGCTTAAATCAAAAGCCTGGAGGTACCGTATGGTACCTCCTCACCCTCAATTCTTGACTTACCAGTACTGGACAGGTTTCAGCCCCTATACCTCCCTTTTGAGGTTTGCAGGGACCTGTGTTTTTGCTAAACAGTCGGTTAGTAAACTTTCGCTGCGATCCCGCTAGGCGGGACAGAGCATCTTGAAAACTTACGCTCAGTTTTTTTGCCGAATTCCTTAAACCACCCTTACCCGTATGCCTTAGTATTCTCTACCAATCTACCTGTGTCGGTTTGCGGTACGGATTAATATAAAACTCCCTTAAAAACTTTTCTCGGAAACTTAAGTCATCCCGATTGCTCGACTTGCGTCAAACTTACATTCGTAACTCATCAGATACCAGACGGTACCTGACTGATTACTTAGATCCCCCGAAGGAGACCGAGACTATCAAATTTCGTCGTTCTTAAAGTGATAACGTTTTATATTAAGAAGCCGAATATTAACGGCTTGTACATCCCTTGTACCAGTACGGTACATGGTTAGATCCGCCTAACCCTCAGACGACTGACGTTGCTGAGGAAACCTAAGATTTTCGGCATCCCGAGTTTTCATCGGGAGAATCACTACTTATTCCAGCATTCTCACTCCCGATAACTCCATATTGATTTACATCAATACTTCGCTGCTATCGGGACGCTCCTCTACCGGAGGTACCAAACGGTACCTTCTTCCGTCTTCGGTTGACAATTTAGTTCCGATCATCTTTGGCGCCAGCTTTCTATCAGGTACCAGACGGTACCTGACTATTCAGGTGAGCTGTTACGCACTCTTTTAAGGATGGCTGCTTCTGTGCCAACCTCCCTGCTGTGTTAGAAAACTAACGGCCTTTTCACTTAAAAGTCAATTTAGAACCTTAGACAGGAATCTGGGTTGTTTCCCTTTTGCCATTACCTGCTTATCCAGGCACGACTGACTCCCGTTCTATTTTTTGCGCATTCGGAGTTTAGTTGTCCCACCTCGCTTACGCTTGGTGAGACATCTAGTCGCTCTACCTCGCAAAAAAAAAGTTCGGGGCTATACCTAAATATATTTCGAGGAGAACCAGCTATCTCCAGGTTCGATTGGCATATTACCTCTAACCACAAATCGTCCCATGCCATTTCACCGACAACGGGTTCGGGCTTCCTCCCGACTCTCATCGGGACTCACCCTATCCATGGTTAGCTCACCTGGTTTCGGGTCGGTCTGACGACGTAAATCGCCCTGTTAGGACTCGGTTTCCCTCTGCCTACTCCCGATAATCGGGATTAAACAAACGTTCGTCAGGCCACTCGCTGGATCATTCTTCAATAGGCACGACATCATCAGGTACCAGACGGTACCTGACTCTGTCTGTTTGTTAGCTAATGGGTTCAGTTTCTATTTCACTCCCCTTACCGGGGGACTTTTCACCTTTCCTTCGCAGTACTAGTTCACTATCGGTTAGTTTGGGTATTTAGCCTTGGATCATGACCGACCCAACTTCCCACAAGGTTTGCCGTGACTCGTGGTACTTAGGAAACCCACCGAGGTAATTTTTAATTTTGAATACAGGCCTGTCACCTTCTATGGTTGTTTTTTCCAAAACATTCTTCTATCAAAAATCACTCCCTACTGTGGTCCTATAACCCCAGCCCAATGGGCTGGTTTAGGCTGTTCCGATTTCGCTCGCCGCTACTAACGGAATCACATATGTTTTCTTTTCCATTGGTTACTGAGATGTTTCAGTTCACCAAGTGCCCCCCAGGTACCAGACGGTACCTAGTCACCCTGCTTACACAGGGTGGGGTTGCCCCATTCGGAAACCAGAGGTTAAAGTGTCTGTTGGAGGACTCGCCTCTGTTTTTGTGCTCAAACACACATCCTTCTTCGGCCCAAACTACCAAGGCATTCGCCATTAGCCTTTTTCTCTCCCATCATTCATGTTAACTATTTTTATAAAGCCTACTTCGAATTATCAAAGTGCGGTGGACCCATGGGGATTTGAACCCCAAACCTTCGGAATGCAAATCCGATGCTCTAGCCATTGAGCTATAGGCCCAATAAAAAAAATAAATCCAATCCTAAATATTAAACCTACAAACTTGTTTATGAAGGCTGTTAGGAGATCTGTCTGCGTGTCTCCAATGGTGCCTTTATTTAAGGAAAATTTTCATTGGTAAATAGAATTTTATTAAAAAAACTTACTTTTGTCAATAGTGAAAATCAACTTGCAACTTTAGTCAAAAATTGCTTAATATTAAGATATGGTAGATATTGTTTGGTTTAATGAAGTTAATAAATCTTCAGTAAAACTTGTTGGTGGTAAAGGAGCAAACTTAGGTGAAATGGTCAAAACAAGTTTACCTGTACCCTATGGCTTTATAATTACCGCCGATGCTTATTTCCAGTTTCTTAAGGATAATAGTCTAGAAAAAAATATTAACGAAATAATTAGACTGATTAATTACAATAACCAGAACGAATTGAAGATTGCGTCAAAGCATATTAGAAAATTAATTAATGATGCACGTTTTCCCAATAAATTGGCTTTAAAAGTTGTTCGTTTCTATGATGAGTTACTAGAAAAAGAGCAAAAGTTATTCGGTAAATCAGTGTCATCATTTAGACAGATAAAACACCATGTTTCTCAGCTTTACCGCCAGCCTTTAGTTGCCGTCCGCTCTTCCGCCACAGCCGAAGACTTACCGACTGCCTCCTTTGCTGGACAGCAAGAGACCTATTTGAACATCAGTGGTGAATCACAACTTTTCTTAAAAATAAAACAGTGCTGGTCATCTCTGTTTACTGAAAGAGCCATTTATTACCGACATCAACAAGGATTTGACGATTACCGAGTAGGATTGGCAGTAGTTGTTCAGCGAATGATTCAATCAGAAAAATCTGGTATAGCTTTTAGTATCGATCCAGTAACTAATGATAAGTTGGTTATAACAATTGAAGCTATTTTTGGTTTAGGAGAATACATTGTCGGCGGTCGAGTCACACCCGATCACTATGAAGTTGATAAAAATTCTTTTTTGATATTAAAAAAGGAGTGTCATTACCAAAATGTTAAATTGATTAAATCTGGTCGATTAAATAAGGAAGTCAATCTGTCTAAATTGATAGGCAGTCGTCAGAAGATCTCCGATATTGAGATTCTGAAAATAGCGATGCTCGTAAAACAGATTGAAGATCATTATCAAACTCCTCAGGACATTGAGTGGGCAATCGAAGATAATAGAGTTTTTATTGTTCAATCGCGACCAATAACAACGTTAAATCCAAAAGAATTCGTACAACTATCAAAGAATAATGAACGCCCAATTTTAGTTGGTTCACAGGCTTCACCAGGAATCGCATCGGGTCCGGTAAACATTATTCATTCACCCAGCCAAATTGACAAAATTAAAAAAGGGGACGTTTTAGTAGCTCCACAAACTAACCCTGACTATGTTCCGGCGATGAAAATAGCGGCGGCCATTATCACTGAAAAAGGAGGTAGAACTTCCCATGCAGCTATTGTTTCTCGTGAGTTAGGCATACCAGCCATAGTTGGCGCAGAACATGCCACCAGGATTTTGAAAGAAGGGATGATGGTGACGGTTAACGGTCAACTGGGTGAGGTCTATAAAGGTTTTTTATCTAAAAAAGAGTTAATATTAAAAAGAAATGACGAACTAAATAGCTCGAATAGTCCCCATAAACGACTTAAAACCTTGACTAAAGTATATGTTAATTTAGCTGAACCAGAACAGGTAACGAAAATCGCCAAAGAAAATGTTGATGGTATTGGTTTATTGCGGGCAGAGTTTATGATCGCTGAAATTGGAATTCACCCCAAAGAATTTATCAAACAAAAAAAAGAACGTTTATTTATAAACCAACTTTCACGAGGATTAGAAAAATTTGTCACTGCCTTCAATCCTCGTCCGGTAGTTTACAGAGCTACCGATTTTAAAAGTAACGAATATCGTCATCTACGAGGTGGTGCTTCCTATGAAATAAGCGAAGCGAATCCTATGCTTGGTTTCCGTGGTGCCTCAAGATATATTGCTAATCCTGATGTTTTTAACTTAGAGCTTGAGGCGATTAAAACTTTATATCTTAAGGGTTTTCAAAATCTTTATTTAATGATCCCTTTTGTTCGCGCCCCCTGGGAGATGATAAAAATTAAAGAATATATAAAAAAATCAGGCCTTTTTGATTTTCAGGATTTTAAACTTTGGATGATGGTAGAAGTACCGTCAGCCGCGTTACGCCTGGAGGATTTTCTAAAAATTGGAATTGATGGTGTCTCAATCGGTACCAATGATTTGACGATGATGCTTTTAGGAGTTGATCGAGACAATCAAGAGGTAGCCAATGTTTATGACGAAAGAACACCGGTGGTTATCGATACATTAAAAAAAATCGTCAAAACATGCCAACAATATCAAGTTACCTGTTCTATCTGTGGTCAAGCCGCCTCAGATTATCACGAGATTGTCGAAGAATTGATCAAAGATGGTGCTACTAGTGTATCGGTTAATCCGGATGCAATCGACAGAACTAGGGAATTAATTTATAATATTGAAAAAAAATATTTTAAATAACTGTTAATTTATGTATGTCTAAAATAAAAAAAATTATTGCTTATGAAGTTATTGATTCACGATCCTTTCCTACTTTAGAAGGGCGGTTAACTCTTGATAACGGAATAGAAGTAGTTAGTTCCGTCCCTTCTGGCACATCGATCGGTAAATATGAAGCGGTTGAGTTACGCGATGGAGACGATAATCGATTTTCAGGACAAGGAGTTACTCGTGCTGCGGGTTTTATTAATGATTTGATCGGTCCAAAGCTTATTAACGTATCCCCTTCAAAACAAATTGATATTGATAACTGGTTAATTAAAGCCGACGGAACCAATAATAAAAGTCGACTAGGAGCTAATACCACCTTACTTATTTCCGAACTTGTTACAAAGGCCGCGGCAAAAGAAAAGCAGCTTCCTTTATTTAGGTATATAAATGAACTCTATCATAGTACATATAGAGAGGAAATCACGATTGAACGAATACCATCGCCACTTTTTAATTTAATCAACGGAGGTAAACATGGGTCAAACAACCTTGATATACAAGAATTTTGGGTGATTCTTTCGTCAAACTACTCTTTTGGTAAAGCTTATCAGATGGGCGTGGAGTTATTTCATGAGCTTAAAGAAATTCTTAATTCCCGTGAGGTGAGTACTACCGTAGGTGATGAAGGTGGTTTTAGCCCTTCGTTAGTTGCGAATATTGATGCGCTCGAAATTTTATCCGAAGCCATTATCGGTAGACGATTAAAACTTGGTCTTGATATTTTTCTTGGACTAGATGTGGCCGCAAACTACTTTTTTCATAATGACCGTTATCAAGTCCGTGATATACCTCATCCGGCGAAGCCTAGTGAATTCATTGAGTTTTTAAATACCTTGGTTCAAAAATATTCTATTCTTGTTCTTGAAGACGGACTAAATGAGGATAGTTGGGATGATTGGGTTAAATTAAGCAACCGAGTTTCAAAAGAAATTTACTTAGCCGGCGACGATCTTTTGGCTACCAATAAAGAAAAATTGACTAAAGCAATTAAGATGCACGCTTGCAATACGATTATTATTAAACCTAATCAAATTGGAACCATCAGTGAAACTTTATCGGTTATCAATCTGGCCCGTAAAAATAAATTTAATTACATCGTCGCTCATCGGTCTGGTGAAACTAATGATAGTTTTATAGCTGATTTTGCCGTTGGTGTTCAGTCGGACTTTATCAAGTTTGGCGCTCCTTGTCGCGGAGAAAGAGTAGCTAAATATAATCGATTATGGCAGATAGAGAGAGAGGAGCTAAAAATATGATTGGTAAACTAAAAGGCAGATTATCAGAGATTTCCGGAAACGTCGGCTTAATTGAGACTTCAGGAGGCGTTTTTTATGAGGTTTTTCTCACGCCTTATCTAATCTCCACCTTCCATGCTCAACATTCATCTTCTACCGTCCACCTTCTACCGTCTATTGAAGTTTACACTTTTCTCCAGGTCCGCGAGGACGCTTTTGTCCTTTTCGGTTTTCAGACTAAAAAAGAACTCGATTTTTTCAAGATGCTTTTGACTGTGCCTGGAGTCGGCCCCAAGACCGCCTTTTCCGTCATCTCCTATCTTCCATTAGACCAATTAGTTAAATCAGTCCAATCCAATGACATTGAGTCTTTTACCAAAATTCCCGGCTTAGGCAAAAAAACAGGGATGAAAATCATTCTTGAACTATCAACTAAGCTGAAAAGCGAGTTTGATATGGCGAAAATGGTCCTCTCCGAAGAAGACAAAACCGTAGTTGACGCTTTGGTTTCTTTAGGTTATAAATCTTCAGAGGCAAAAAAAATCCTTTTAAAACTTCCAAAAAACTTAACCATTGAAGAGAAAATTAAAGAGTCTCTTAAACTCTCAAAAGCGCTCAAGGTCTGACCACATAAAAATGTTATAATAGTTTAATGGTTATTGATCAAAAAATTGAGAGTCTTCGGCCCCAAAAACTTTCTGATTATATTGGTCAGAAAAATGCCGCTAAAACCTTAAAACTTTTTCTTGACGCGGTCAAAAAACGCGGTAAACCATCAGAGCACATCCTTTTTTATGGCCCCCCTGGAATTGGTAAAACTACTCTGGCTTACGTCGTTGCTAACGAGCTACAGGGAGAAATCAAGGTGACTTCTGGCGCAGCGATCACAAAAACGGGTGATTTAGCTGCAATTTTAACCAACCTGAAAGACAACGATGTTTTATTTATCGACGAAATTCACCGTTTACCTAAACCCGTGGAAGAGATGCTTTATCCAGTGATGGAAGAGTATGTATTGGATATTATCATCGGCAAAGGACCATCAGCACGCACTCTTAGATTAACTGTGCCAAGAATAACAATTATTGGGGCGACAACAAAGTTGGCTCTTCTTTCCGCCCCCATGCGCGACCGTTTCGGTCTTTTGCTTCGAATTGACTACTATACCACTGGAGAAATTGAGCAAATTATCAAAAGATCGGCCAAAATTCTTAACATTCCTATCACCTCAGAGGCGGCCCATCAAATATCCCTAAGATCTCGAAAAACACCGAGAATAGCCAATCGAATTTTAAAACGGGCAAGAGATATTTTAGAAGTTGATAAGCACATTCAGATTGATGAAAAACTAATGGAGAAACTTTTTTCTCTATTAGAGATTGATGAAAATGGCTTGACGGAAATTGATAGAAAATATCTTGATGTTTTGACCAATAAGTTTTCTAACCAACCGGTTGGAGTGGAAACAATAGCTTCGGCTCTTTCCGAAGATGTTCAGACCGTTGAAGAGTTTATCGAGCCGTATTTACTCCGTCTTGGATTTATTAAAAAAACTTCTCGGGGACGAGTTCTTGCGAGTAAAATAAAGTGAGCCCAGACAGAATCGAACTGTCATCTAGTCCTTAGAAGGGACTTATTCTATCCGTTGAACTATGGGCTCATGGAGCATTTATACAACCAAATCCGAACCTATTTTGAACGAAATTGACCGACTGCCGCGCCGCAGGCGCGGCAGGAATTCCGCCAAAAACGGCGGGCGGGCAAAAATTCCTGGGGACATA
>PEUF01000050.1 GCA_002780795.1 Candidatus Roizmanbacteria bacterium CG02_land_8_20_14_3_00_36_15
AAGATAATAACTGGTAATAATTACCCTTTATTATCCCACTTTACGGGACAACTGATTTATCATAGCATCATATTATTTATTTATTAAATATTGATTAAAAATTAATTTATTTATTATTTGATATTAATGAAGCTTATTTGTCAATGGACTATACGCTACAAAATAGAATATTTAGAAGATTATAGAAGTTTAAAAGTTTACGTATTAATATTGGAAGTTCTTTGATCTTTCGTCTTTCTGCCACTGTTTTAAAGTAAGTCCTTCTTTATCTTTTTCCGAAATGATCAGTTGAGACTTTTTAAGCTCTTCGAGCTTTTTCTTAACATTTTTGTCTGCAATTGACCAGTCGATATCTTGGGAAAGTGGACTAATACCGGCTTCACAGCCGGGACTGTACTCGCTGGTACAGAGATACTCAATTGTTGAGTCTTCAAGAATAAGAATACCATGAGCGAAACCAACCGGTATCAAGATCCATTCATTTTTACCAGCCGTTGGTTGACTGCTCAATTCGTAACCGGAAATTTTGCCAAAGGTTGGTGAACCAAGACGGATATCCAGAAAGAAGTCAATAATTTTTCCACTAATTGCCCGAATCAGTTTAGCCATATAGGGATTCCATTGGAAATGTAACCCGCGCAAAACTCCCTTTTTAGAAAAACTTTCATTGACCTGTTTAATCTGAAAGTTAGGAATGACTTTTGTTAAATCCGACTCACGGAAAGTTTCGGTAAAAAACCCTCGATCATCGGCAAAATGATGATAGGAAATAACCTTAATGTCTGGAATGACGAGTGATTTTACATCTAAGACTTTCATGATAAATTAAGTTTATCAAATTTGTCAAGTTTATCAAGTTTATAAAGTTTGTTAAATTGATCAAGTTTTTGTATACTTTTTAGGATGAAAGGAAAGATTCTTCTGACAGGAGGAGCGGGATATATTGGCGCGGTTTTATTAAAAAAACTTCTTCATTGTGGATATAAGGTAAAAGTCTTTGATAATTTACTATTTGGCGAAGTCTCAATTAAACCATACATAAATAAAATTGGAATCACTAAAAAAGATATTAGGAAAATTTCAAAAAATGATTTAATTAATATTAATACAGTTATTCATCAAGCTGGACTCTCTAATGATCCGATGGCCGAGTTTGACCCAAAAGCCAATTTTGAAATCAACACCTTAGGAACGATTCGATTAGCGAAATTATGCAAGGAATTCGGCATCAAAAGATTTACCTTTGCCTCGTCAGCCTCAATCTACAACAGAGGTATTTTAAAAAGAACCAGAGTTCAAAAAGAAGATGGAATTGTTAAACCAAAAGCTCCTTATTCAGTCTCAAAATATAAGGCCGAAACTGAGCTTTTAAAAATGGCCGATGCCAATTTTGCCCCAATTATTTTTCGCCAGGGGACTGTCTATGGTTATTCGCCAAGGATGCGCTACGATCTAGTTGTCAATACCATGTTAAAAACCGCCCTAGACAAAGGAAAAATATATGTCTTTTGTGGTGGGGTCCAGTGGAGACCTCTGGTTGATGTTGAAGACGTAGCAACGGCACATATTAAGGCTATTGAAATTCCGGAAAAAAAACTAACAGGTCAGATTGTTAACTTATTTTATGATAATTATAGGGTGCTTGAAGTGGCTCACAAAGTAAAGGCCGTCGTCGAGAGAGAAACAAAAAAAACCATAAAAATTATTGTTGATCATTCACCAAAAAAAGACAGAAGTTATAGAATCTCCAACACTAAAGTTGAAAAGCTTCTTCGATGGCGACCTAAAATTTCCATTGAAACATCGGTCAAAAATATGCTGAAACAAATTAAATTTAATAAAATGGAAGATTTTTCCAACCCGCGATATTACAATATTAACTGGATCAAGCAGGTGGGGAGAAAATTGTAGGTGTCGCGAGTGAGGTGACTCTCCGAGAAGCGGATGGCGGTATTCATAGCCGAGCCTCGAAGGAGAGAAGGGATCACGAGTGACAGAATCTACAATTTTTTATCAATGGGTGAAAATCGTTTTGATAACTCCGGAAAGATTGCGTAATCTTTCAAAAAAGATAGAAGGAAAGTTAATAATTATTTTTTTTACTCCCCAGTTTTTGCCGATGACCAAAATCCAATTTTTAAAATCAAGCCAGTTTTTTTTCCAACCCATCCCTTTAGAAGACGATTGACCGAAATGAGTGACGTTAGATTTTAAAGAGACGATGTTTTCATATCCGGCACGTGATAATCGTAGCGAAAGATCAATATCCTCAAGATATGAGCCAAAATTTTCATCAAACAGTCCGACTTCGTTGAGCGCCTTTTTTGAGTAGACCACCGCAGCCGCATTAGCAGCATTGACAGTTTGATAAGTTCTTGTACGACTTTGATCACGCTTGCCCGCTGTAGCTTCGGCGGAAGTGGGATCGTCACTAAAGTCGTAATTTATTATCGGTAAAGCTTTACCTTTTGCCAGAATTTGGACGCCGACCGATTCAATTTTGCCGCTAGGATTTTTTATAACAGGGTTTAGAGAACCTACATTTTTCTTAGGGCAGTCAGTCAGTTTTTCCAACCAATCGTCTAGTAAGATGACGTCGTCGTTGACCGTCCCTACCCATTTTCCGGATGAAACGCGAAAACCGATATTTACTGTAGATGCAAAACCTTTATTCTCCTTGATGTTAATAAAACGGATTTGAGGGAATTCAGCTCGCAGGTTCCACAGCTCTTGGTTGTTTAAGGCCGAAGTGACAACGATCAACTCCCCTATCTTGGCAACTGCCTGTCTGTTTTCTTGAAGAAAACTATCAAGAAGATCTTTTTTTATATTGGGAACAGTGATGCTTACCCCGTCGAAAATTTCCGGTAATAGCTTTCTTGAACTATATTTCTTTTTTATTAAATTGATAACCAGTCTCCCGAAAAAAGAGAAATACTTTTTGGCGAAAATGTCCATCGAGTGGAAAAAAATATCTTTTTTATACTGATCAGTCAACTGATTGAATGATGATCCGCCTGAATGTTTAACCACCACATCTACCCAACCGATCGGTACCTTGTTTTTTAACAATCTAAAAGTAAGGTCGCTGTCTTCAAACCATAAGAAAAAACGCTCATCCCAACCGCCGAGAGCCAGTAAAACATTTTTTTTAATAAGGAGACAACCGCCGAAAAGGGTTTTGTTTTTAAAACATTCAACTCCAATTAAACGTTTAATTGGAGTAAATTCGGTAAGCAAAGATAACCAAGTTGGCAGCGGTTTTTCATAACCGGAGCCAGTTTTTGGTGAGGTGGCGACGAGTTTTCTTTGTTCACTTTGGATAACCATTTGAAAGATTGTTTGAGGGATGATTTCAACATCCGGGTTTAAAAAAAGCAGCCAGCCCCCCATTGCTTTTGACACTCCTTGATTACAGGCAAAGGCATATCCTCGGTTGAATTTGTTATTTATTAATTCAACTGAAGGAAAATCTTTTTTTATCCAGTCCAACGGCTTGTTTGAAGCGTTATCTATAACAATAATTTGTAGTTTGGACTCTTTTGTCAACCGCCGCAGTTGATTTTTTAATATTTCCGGCGTATTCCAGTGGACGATGATTATTGAAACCTTTTTCATTTTAGTTTTGTTAATTACTATTTCGATAAATTCTGTTTTATGTTCCAGATTCTGTCAAAGTTTTTTTCCCGCCCCTAAAAACTTTGCCACCTGTTCCTTTGGTTAGTTCTTCGCTTTCTCTTGATTCCTTATACTAGCTTAGAGGTGTGACACCTATCGAAATACAATAGATTTTTTTAATAAAATAATAATTGATTAATAAACCAGTGACTTCAGTGATAAGCATCACCCAGGCGGCCGAGACAATTCCGTATCTAGTAACAAGGACAAGGTTAAGAATTATATTTAAAACAGTGTTGATAATACCGTAAGGCAAAAAGCTTTTCAGATAGTTTGAGCTTTGAACGACGGTGCTCAAAGGAGCATTGACAAAAAACAAAAAAAGAACCACGGAAAAAATTTTAAGCGGTTGAATAACTTCACCGTAAGCCGGTCCGATTAGTTTAATAACCAAAAAATTTGAAAGAAAGAAAAGGAAGATTGAAATTATTAAACCTGAAACAACCATTAAACCGACGATATGAACAAGCGAGTCCCGGGATACGCCTTGTTTTTTGGCCGAGATGGGAAAAAGATTATGAGACAGGGCGGTTGGAATAAGAGATAATGCCTCAAGATAACGATAGGCAGCGCCATAAAGACCCAAAGCTTTAGCGCCTAAAGAATAGTTAATGACCAGGTGATCGCCACGAGCATAGAAAAAAGAAGTAAAAATAAGCAAAGCATAGTTGATCGATGAACGCAGAACCTGAAGACTTTGTTTGAAAGAAACAAAACAAAAATTTTTAAACTCAAACCAAGGATAGAACCAGAGCACAGTGACCAGTTCCGCCAGTAAATTGGCTACAGTTATTTTCTCAAAGAGAAAGGGTTGTTTGATAAAAGGAAGAGCAATAAAAATGACTACGGCCATACTGGCCGATTTGAGAGCGACACGTAGACCTTTTTTTTGTTCCAGATAATAACCCTCTCCGATGGCCAAAAACGAGTCCGGAATTAATGTTAATAAAGTAAAGATTGATGCCGACAAACTAAAGGACTTGGTAAAAAAAAGAAAAAAACCAAGAATAATGAGGGAAAGAAAAAGAGTAATTAGCCGGGCATTTAGAATTTTATTTAATAACAGACCTCTTTGATATTGATGATGCTCGATCTGTTTTTGATACCATTGGTTTAAGCCAAAATTAGCAAAATAGGTAGCCAGTTGAATAAAAGTTAGATAAAGGACGACCTGCCCGAATATAACTGGAGCAAAGAGTCTAGCAATGAGAATCCAGACAATTGTTGTTAACAGTTTGCTGACAAATAATCCAGAAAAATAGATGGTTGAGTGTTTAAAGAGCGATTTAATCATTTTATTCCCCAACTGTATAACGTCGCCGGCCAGATAGAATAAGGATTGTCATCTAATGGATAGTGATCGAGATAAAGTTCTTTTTTAAAGTTTTTTTCTGAATAGCTAATAATTTCTTTTGGCAAACTTGAATCATCGATAAATATAAATCCTTTTGGATATTTTTTTATTACTTTTAATAAATCACTTAATTCACCGACAAAACCTAAATTCTTTGCCATGATTTTTTCACCAGAGCTATTATATTGAAAAGAAGTTTTTTTAGCCATTCCTAAAGCCAGTCCTTCTTCGTCTTGCCAGCGAAAATGGTAAAGAGGTTCATAATTTATATTATTAAAATACCAATAGGTGCGTGCCGGCCAGGTTTCAATAATGGCTACCTTTTTTTCTTTTTTTGTTTTTTTTGTTATTAAATCATAGATCTGATGATAGTCAATATTGGCCACCTCACGGAAATCGTGATTTAATGAATAATATTTTTTTGGCTTAAAAACAAATTTATTGCCATTGAAAATAATAGCAAGAGTAATTAATAAAGGGATAATAAATTTTAGTCTTGGGAAAATAGGTTGGGCTAAAGACGAAATTGAAAAAGCCATACCAATAAATAAAAATGAGAGGATGGGTAGAAGATATCGGGAATGATAAGGGCTAAAAATAAAATTAACAAAGATAAGCTGGAAAATAATAAATAAAATAATCAAAGACACCGGCTGTTTTTTTTTAAAATAAGCAAGAATTAAGCCAAAAAATCCCAAAAAACTAACCAAGCCATATTCTCTCCATAAAAAAGAGTGATAGTACCAGAAATTGTTAGATAATTGAAGAGGGTTGGTAAAAAAAGAGAGAACATTGGCAAGAAAATTGACTTTATACATAATAAAAAGAAGTAGGAAAAAAGAGAGGTAAAACCACAGTTGAGAAAGAATAAGTAATACCAATTTTCTGTTAGTGAGGATAAGATGGACAACAATTGATATTACGGCGATAAGAAACATCGTATGAGTGAGAAGACCTAACAATAAGGTAAAAGTCAAAAGGCAAAAGTCAAAAGTGCTCTTTTTCCGGTCGTTAATTATTTTCAAGTACAAATAGAAAGCTGTTAGGATAAGGAGTTGTTGTAAAACGTAGCCGCGGGCTTGACGGGACCAGAGTATTTCCAGGTAAGAAAAAGTGGTAAGAATGGCAGCTGAGAGAGCCGTTTTAATGTCCGATAAATATTTTGTTAGAAAAAATACAACGACAGGAACGAGAGAACCGATAATCACAAAAGGCAAACGCGCAATCCATTCTTTCTGTCCAAATAATTTAAAGAATAATGCGACTAAAAAATGAGTCGTTATATTGT
>PEUF01000003.1 GCA_002780795.1 Candidatus Roizmanbacteria bacterium CG02_land_8_20_14_3_00_36_15
TCTTTCAGGAATTTTATACCCGACCTCTGGCCAGGTGGGGGTCCTCGGCTTTACCCCCTTTGAAAAAAATGCCGGTTTTTTAAAACAGATCGCCTTTGTCATGGGGTCCCGTAACCAACTCATCTGGGAACTGCCGGCCAGCGACAGTTTTGAGTTTAACAAAACCGTTTACGAACTCTCCGACTCTGACTACAAAAAAACGGTTGGTGAACTGGCCGATATTTTAAACTGCCAAAAATTAATTAGTCGACCGGTAAAGACTCTCTCTTTGGGCGAACGGATGAAGATGGAGTTGATCGCCGCCCTGCTTCACCAACCAAGGTTAATTTTTTTTGATGAACCGACTATCGGCCTGGATATTTTTTCCCAGGAAGCCATCCGCGAGTTTATCAAAAAATTTCAACAGAAATACGGTTCGACCATCATTCTCACAAGCCATTATCTTGAGGATGTTAAACGACTAGCTAAACGATTAATCGTTATTAATCAAGGAAAAATTCTTTACGACGGTTTATTAAAAAAAATTATTGATCAATACTCAAGGGTTAAGTTCATCACCTTGACCTTGGAAAAAAAGATTAGTAATGAGGTTGTTGGTCAAATTGGCCTGCCGCTGGTCAATTTATACCCCAAGGTTGTCTGGAAAATTGACAGGAAGCTGCTTCCGGAGAAACTGGCTTTTATCAATGAAAACATTCCTTATTCTGATCTTTCTGTCGAAGAAGAAAGAATTGAGGAAATCATTAAGACTCTGTTTAAGAAAAAAATTGGCCGTTAGTCTTTTAACCACAATCGATTTTTTTTAAAAGTAAACTGTTTCCAGTGAACTAACCATTCCTGAAATATTTTTAGCATAAACGCGATTATCAATGTTAAATAAAGATTACTGCCGGAAATAATAAACCTAAGGCCGTTAACTAGACTCCCAAAAAAGACAACAAAAAAAGCATTTTCAAAGAAATTTTGGAAAAAAAACAGGAGGCGGCGATCGTTTTTTATAAAAAATATTATATCGCCGGCCAAGCGATAAAGGTACAAAAATAATAGAAAAACAAAGTAAGGCTTCAGGTAAAAGACAGAGTAAACTATAGCCATCGTATACCACCAAAGGTCCAAAATTTTATCGTACCGTTCATACTCTTTCAATGACAAAACTCGATTTGAGGCAAAATCGGCGTCGATAATGTCAAGAAAGGTTACTACCAGAGCGGAAAAAATCGGGTAATAGAAAATTAAGAGCGGCACGCCGATCCTTAAAACAACAATAAAAAGGTATTGGATTAGGGCTTTTTGATTTCTTTTTTTCATCTTCTATATGCATATTATAAAACACGAGAAAATCAACTGATAGGTTGACGTATAATTTTATATTATGGTAGATTGTAATATATGAAAAAAACCACTCCCTACATTTTTCTCGCTGTTTTGTTTGTAACTTTGACTTTTATACTCGGCGTCCGCTACGGCCAAAGAGTTGAACAAACAAATAAAGCTATTAATTATCTGATTAGTTTACCGCCAACCAAATCACCTATTAGTCCACCACCGGTTGCTTTTAGTAGTTACGAAAATAAAGATTGCGGCATTCGATTTCTCATCCCTTCAACCGTAAAAATCCAATATGAATCGACCAGCTCGGGTAAATTTAATGAAAAGGGGGTAATGACTTTTCAGTTCGATTGTACGGCCACGATAGAAAACTATGAAAAGACCGCCACCGAGGAAGTAAGGTTCCAAAATAAAAAAATATTGGTAGAAAATGCCGGGGGGATGATGAGGTTCCAGATTATTAATCCAAGAAATGGAAAGTTAATTTATCTTTATCTCAACCCGCGCCTCTTCCCTCTTTTCGAAAAATCATTAGAATTTATCAGTCCCTAGCCCCTTATACCAACCTTTCTATAACTGACTCGGTCATGAATAGCTTGGTATAATAATCTCATACGGACACTTTTTCGTAGTAAAATAAATCGTATGAAAAAAATCTCATTAGCTTATTTTGGCTCACCGGACTTATCCGCTGACTTTCTGGAGAAATTAATTACTGATTCTTCAATTAAACATTTAATTAAAGTCGATCTTGTTGTCACCCAACCCGACCGGAAAGTTGGCCGTAAACAAATATTAACGGCTACTCCGGTTAAGGAGATTGCAATAAAAAACAATATTAATGTTGCAGTAGGTGTCGCGAGCGAAGAGACTCTTCGAGAAGCGGATTTCCGGAATGACAGGAAGAGCCTCGCAGAAGAGAAGCATCACGAGCGACAGAATCTACTGCGATCGATTGACCTTGCACTTATTTATTTTTATGGTCAAATCATTCCCGAAGAGATTCTTCGATTACCAAAATATGGTTTCTGGAATATCCACTTCTCTGCTCTCCCTAAATACCGCGGCCCAGCCCCTGTTGTTTATTCTTTGATAATGGGCGATCAAGAAACGGCCGTTACTTTTATCCAAACCGACGCCAAACTCGACCATGGCGATATCATCGCCCAACAACCAGTCAAAATAAAACCTACGGAAACCAAAATCAAACTAGAAGAAAGATTACACAATGTTGCCTATGAGATGTTTATTAAGTTGATAAGTGGTGAAAAAACGGGTATTAAGCCCTTTATCCAACAAAACCACTCACAAGCTACCTACGCCCGTTTCCCCACCAAGGCCGACGGCTTTATTCCTCTTGATGTTCTAAAAAAAGCGCTTTCGGGAGAAAAGAATATTGATTTTGTCCCTCCAATTATTAAAAACTTCTGCCAAAGTAACCATGTAACTATGCTACCGTGTAACCATACAACCATTTTCAATCTATTTCGAGCTTTCAGCCCGTGGCCAGGGATTTGGACCATGGTCGACGTCGGTAAAACGGTAGAACCGCTGCGGTTGAGGAGGATCCGCCAGCTGGCGGAGACAGGAAAACAACGGCGGTTAAAGATAACCGATATGGCACTAACAGGGAATAAATTG
>PEUF01000026.1 GCA_002780795.1 Candidatus Roizmanbacteria bacterium CG02_land_8_20_14_3_00_36_15
GATAACGTACTTGTATATTAAATATCCAGAGAAAAACGATACTAATGTTGCAAGCACTGTTCCGTAAACCAGCCCTAGTGAATTGTAACTATGCCTAACAGCTACGGCATAAACCACAATGCTTATTGAACTAATCATTGAACTTTTGGCGATAGCAGATGAAAATTGTGGTCCATGAGTTAAATAGGTGATTATAAGTGTGCTTGTGAACATGGCGGGAAACATACCGAACATGCCCCCAATTGTTGGACCCCCAATTTTTCCAAATAATACAGAAAGACTCACTATCAAACCGCTCAACAGTCCTCGCAATAAAATCTGTTGACGAGTATATTGAATTTTTTTACCCGCTATCGAAGGAATTTTTAGTTTGAATTCAAACACGTAATAAGAAAAAGAAAACATTAATACATATCCCAAAAGAATAACATTAAAATTATGGAATCTTAATATGACAGCGAGAAACGATAAAATAATCCATAGAGCGAATGCGTATATTAGCGATATCAATAATCCTCTTTTAATTTTAGAAGAAAATATTACTAGGAAAAGAGTATTTATACCTCCAATAATTGGGACGATACTTGCAGCCTTAACGGCTATTGCTGGAGTTTGAGCCCATCCGATAAAAAGTAGGCTAAAGAGCAAAGTAGAAGGAAGACCCGCGATAAGCCCACCGATTTTTGAGCCAAATTTGTCCGCGATAATTGTAGCGATCAATACCCATGTCCCACCGGTCAAAAAAGCGAGTATTAATTTTAGTAAAAAAATGTTGTCCACTCTTTAATTATATCTAAAATACATTTTTTCACAGATTGCTTTTTTAATGGTGTACTTGTTAGTAAAGTGTACAATTTTACACCTCAGAGGTGTAAAAAGTGTAAAAAGGTGTAAAAAGCTGTCTGTTCCCTCCTCCACAGCCAGCGCTGCACCCACTTCCAACTCGATTTCTTTCTTGGTGAGCCTGGAGAGACTCGAACTCTCAACCACCTCGTTAAGAGCGAGATGCTCTACCAGTTGAGCTACAGGCCCTGTAAAAGTTCGAAGATATAAATTTCGAACTTTTACAGGGTAAACCCGTCAACTTTTTTCCTATTAATTGCAATTTATATTTTCTCTTCCAGTTCTTTATTACCGCTTCACGTTTTCTTGCTTCAGTTTGCGAATCAAATTCTTCTTTGTAAACCAGTTTTACTGGTCGTTTTCCTTTTAACGATTTTGCTCCTTTTACATTATCATTATTGTGTTCATTTATTCTTCTTGCAATATTGGTTGTTATTCCAGTATAAAGTGAGCCATCCTTACATTTAACTATATAAACGTACCAATCCATAATGTGTTTATACTTCACTGAGTCCCGCTGAGCGGGACGAAGTGTCTCTGGGAGGAATCGAACCTCCACCAACGGTTCCGAAGACCGCTACTCTATCCATTAAGCTACAGAGACAAGTACTCTTTACCCTGAAGTGAACTTGTTCTACTTCAGGGTGTCCGCTTAGCTACAAGGGCTATTTATTGTCAAAGTACTCCTTAAAGGCTATTTTATATTATACTACAATAATGATCTCGGTAATTATTTACCTCGTTGTTCTCATTCTAGAACTTTTATTTTTTGTTTCTTTTGCCGTTTTCACAATTTTTTTAATTTATTCTTCAGTTAAAGGTTCACCCTATGTTCCTACTAAAAACAAACAGGTAAATCTCATACTGGAAAAGGCTAAACTAAAAAAAAGCGAGATTTTTCTTGATCTTGGCTGCGGCGATGGACGCGTAGTCAGAACGGCCGTAAAAAACTTTCAAGTCACCGGAATTGGCATCGAAATTAATCCCTTGCTCCTTATCTGGGCCAAAATTTTATCTGGCTTTCAAAGACTTAAAAATATTGATTTTTTTCGTCTTGACATTGTCAAAGAGAATTTACCAAAAGCCGATGTGATTTATATTTTTTTGATGCCCAAATTAATAGCAGCAATTACCCCTAAGTTAAAAAAGCATCTTGACCAAGGTGCTCTAATTATATCCCACGGCTTTAAGATTAAAAGATTGATAAAATATTTCAGATACAAAATCGATCAGAATCCTTTTCCTACATACTTTTACAAACTGAAAAGCGATATTTGACAATAAACTTTGCTTCTTATACCATTAAATTAATGATGAAAAAAATAGTTTTATTCCTTTTGCTGTTTATATCACTTGTTATTATAAATTTTCTTCTATCTTCGAAGATTACCTTTTCAGCTAAAAAAAATAACCAAATAAAAAAAATTCTATCAGAAATATCCGTCTATAATCCGGAGGAACAGTTCAGTACTCTTTCTGGTCCAGCGTCGTCAGGTAGTTATCGCGCTAGCGCCAATTTGGCAGACAATCGGGTCGCCAACTTAAAAAACTTTTTTAGAAAATATAACTCTCCATTATTTGACTATGCCGATTTAATTGTTAATTTATCCGATAAATATCATTTTGATTACCGATTACTACCAGCTATCGCTATGCAAGAATCTAACCTTTGTAAATACATTCCCGAGGATTCGCATAACTGTTGGGGTTGGGGAATTTACGGCAATACCGTTACCAAATTTGATTCATACGATGAGGCTATCACCGCGGTGGCCAAAGGGTTAAAAGAACAATATTTGGACAAAGGCTTAATCACTGCTTCTGCTATTATGGAAAAATATACTCCCTCTTCACCTGGAAGCTGGCAGAAAGGTGTCAACACTTTTTTGAGAATGTTAGAATAGTTTTTTATTGGACCGACCTTGCTGATTGGAGTTCTTGAGACAGGGAATATTGTGTCCCCTTTTTCTTAGACAAATTTAGGAATAAGGAGCCTCTTTTTTTCTTTCGCGAAATCATTGCCGACAACCAAGTTCTTGATTCGCCAATTTTTTCACGTATGCTCTTTAAAACCCTGAGAATAATTTCCAGAAATCTAATATGATAGATACCTGGTTTTTCCGGAACGGCTTGCAACGTTAAGCTCTCGATTTCTTTTAGATCACTGGACAAAGCTGTATCAGCTTTCTTAATCAAAATAATTTCTTGTTTTATCTGTTCGGTTAACTCCTTGATTTGTTTTTTTACCAACTCTTTTTCGTAGTAATTTTGATAGTTAAAAATAGAAAATTCTTGTCTTTGTCTACTCGTTTTTTTCTTATCTAATTCCAAATCTGGTTTTTGGAAACCTGAGTACTCGTCGGAAAAGTTTCCAAAGATTTGATCAATACTACCAAATCCAGGGTTTTTAGAATTAATAGTTTCAACCGTGTTGATTGGTTTAATTTTAGAAGTCTTTTTTGATTGATATAAATTACGCTGCGTCATGGCGAAATTATACTACAGGCTATATAAAAAATCAAGCGTTTTCTGCTTCCGAAGAATGGCGGCGTAGAAATAGGCATTAGCTTCAGCTGCTTTCCTTTCCTTTTCATCCTTAATTTTACTGAATAGATGGCTCAAATCGTCCTTTTCAACCTTTATTCCTTCCTGATCGGCTACGGCTTGAAGAATAAATTCTAGTTTGTAAGTATCATTAATCTCTTGGCGATATTTACTTTTAAACTGATCAAGGGTAATATTTTTTGATTTTAAGTAAGAATCGACTGTCAGTCCGATCTTCTGGATTTCATCCAATTGTTGGGATAATCGTCGATTTAGTTCCTCTTCAATTATCAATTCTGAAATTTCAACTTTGGTTTCTTTAATCAATGAATTAAGGATTTCATTAAGAATTTTTTGTTTGTCTATTTCAGAATCAGTCTTTTTTTCCTGATCTTTTCCTGGTACCCAAATCGCATCCTTTTTAAACTTTGCCTTAACTTGTTTAACAGCCGACTTATAATCTTTTAGCTCGACTGAAGGTTTAACTGCTATCATTATTTTTATTTCCCAGTCTTCACCTTCTTTTGCTTTAGTCAGTTCAATCTTGGGGTTGATAATTGGCTGAATATTCTCCTTTTTTACTATCTCTTCATAAATATTTGGCAGAAGTTGTTTAATTAAGTCTTGATATACGTCTTCCTTTTTGATGTTTTTTTCGGCAATAGTTTTAGGAACTTTTCCTGTACGAAAACCTTCGAACTTAAGGTCTTTCTGCAGTTTTGAAAAACTTTTGTCATATTCCGCTTTGATTATAGTTTGGGGAATTTTTATTAAAGCTTCACAGGTCGCTTGCGGTAGTTTTTTAAACACGTAATCGTACATATTTTATAATTTTACTGAATTTTCTTTTAGAAGCAAGCTCACTTTTTCTTCTTCATCTGTAAACATTTTTTGGAAGTATTTAACCCGTACAGCCCAGGTAGAGCTAGCCGCATATATTGGAGCAATCTTATCAACGGTATCGGCTCCTTGATCAATATAGTTTTCTTTTATTCCTTTAGCAACGGTATTGATGGACTCATCCCAGCTGTCAAAAAATATGTATCCGCCACCCCAACCAAAAGGATTATATGAGTCTGGATAAATATTACGAGCAAACGATGACTCAAGTCCAGCAATCGACGGTAACAAATAACAATCAATATTATATCGTTGGCAATATTTAACAAATGAATCGACGCTATGAAACAGTGGAGAATTAAACCTTTCAAACACTTTCTGAATGGTTATTTTTTTTATGGTAAAATCTTTATTAGTGTTTATTTTATCAGCATTATAGGATAACAATGCAGAATGACCGGCAACCTCTTGACCATAAACAAGTCGAGTTGCCAAAAAAAAACTTAAGAATATTCCGGCAATAATTACCAGTTTTTTCATAAAAAAAATCCTAAAGCTTTTTACGCAAATGGTAAATAACCTTAGGATCTTTTTGTATTATAACATAATATTATAAGACTGTCAAGTTAAACGGAACGGAAATATATGAAAAAAACCTTCTTTAGTTACAGTTTTGGCTGTAGGGTTAACGAAGCGGAAAAAGAAGAAATTGATCGTAAAATGGCCTTAAATGGCTTTAAATTTACCAAAAGTAAGCCTGATATTTTTATCATTAACAGCTGCGCTGTGACTAATAAAGCCGAAAGAGAAGTTCGACAGCTTGTTTATCAAACAAAAAAAAGGATTCCGAAAACTAAAATCGTCATTACAGGCTGTTCTGCTACTTATTGGTTGAGAAATAAACTCTATCAAGATCTTCCTGTTGATTTAATAGTTGATAACATTAATAAGGAATTTCTTGTCGATATAATCAAAAAAAGACTGTCAAGCCAACCCCCTCTTGACCGAAGCGGTCGGGAAAGAGTGGTAGGAACAAGTAAATTTCTTGATTCAGAACGTTTATTAATCAAAATTCAGGATGGTTGTCAACGATGTTGCAGTTACTGTATTGTTCCCTATCTACGTGGCTTACCAAAATCTTATTTAACTAAAAATATTGTTGATAAGATTAATAAGCAAATTAATATTAAGGAGGTTATTCTTACTGCCGTTAATACTGAGGCATTTGGCCATGATACGGGGGAAAACTTAACTCAGCTTGTTAGTCAGATTATAAATAAAACATCAATACCTCGAATAAGTTTTGGTTCGATCCATCCTTGGAGCATTGATAAAAAATTCTTAAATTTTTATAGAAAAATCGTAAAAAAAAACCGTTTAATTAATTTTTTCCACATCCCATTACAGTCTGGTTCTGACAAAACTCTAACATTGATGAAAAGAGGCTATGCTTCTAAGGATTTGTTATGGAAAATAAAAGAAATTAAAAAAATCAATTCTTATGCTCAGATCGCCACCGACGTCATTGTCGGTTTTCTCGACGAATCAGACAACGATTTTAAGGAAACATATCGCTTTTTGGAAAAAAACCCGATCGATAAATTTCACGTTTTTCGGTTTTCAAATAGACTGTTAACCGCCGCTTTTTTTATGAAAAAAAAATTTCCTGTGATCTCAAACAATTTAAAAATTAAAAGAGCTAAACTATTGACCAATTTAAGTAAAAAAAAATACCAACAGTTTCTTGTCCAACTTCAAAATATAAATTATCGATCTCAAGCTCTTTTTATCGATCGTTTTAAAAATGGATATCAACAGGCACTTCTCGACAATCAAGTTCCTGCATGGATAAAAATAAATAAAAGGATGACAGGAGAGATAAAAAATGT
>PEUF01000017.1 GCA_002780795.1 Candidatus Roizmanbacteria bacterium CG02_land_8_20_14_3_00_36_15
GGTTGATCAAAGTTGTTTAATAGGAAGCGTTTAAAAGTTATTAAGTTAAGGGAAAAACAAATTACCCTTGACATTTATCATAGATGAAAAAAAATTCTGTTGCTATTATTACTGTTTTAATAATTGCTATCTGCTTTTATCTTTTTTATAAAGAAGGAACGTTATCGGTTAACAAAAATGATAAGAGTACTAAAATATTTGTCATCGGCCGTGGAGAAAGCCTCAATCAGGTAGCTAATAACCTTTCAAAAAACGATTTAATCAGAAACAAGTTAGTTTTTTATCTCGTGGTAAAACGTCTTGGGATTGAGAAAAAAATCCAAGCAGGCGACTTTCGGCTTTCGCCATCAATGGACGCTTACCAGATTGCCAAGACCCTTACCCATGGCACTCTTGACGTATGGATGACGATTATTGAAGGTTTGCGTAAGGAAGAAATCGCCCAAGTAGTTTCTAAGGATTTGGATATTCCAGAAATTGAATTTTTAAAAGAGGTGAAAGAAGGCTATCTTTTTCCTGATACATATCTCATTCCTAGTCAAGCAACCACCGGTGGCGTGATCGAGATTTTTGTTAATAATCTTTACCGTCGTTTTAATGAGCGACTGAGAAAAAAAGCTGAAGAAAAAGGTTTGACAGAAAAAGAGGTTCTTATTTTAGCATCGCTAGTTGAAAAAGAGGCTCGTCACGATGAAGACCGACAAAAGGTAGCTAGCATCATTCTAAAACGTCTTAAAAATGACATTAAGCTTCAAATTGATGCCACTGTCCAATATGCTCTAGGTTATCAATCGGAAGAAAAAACCTGGTGGAAAAAAAATCTTACTCAAGAAGATTTAGATATCGACTCACCTTATAATACCTATAAAAACGAAGGTTTGCCACCCGGTCCAATCGCCAACCCGGGCTTAGCTTCAATTGAAGCCGTCATCAACGCCGACGCCAACACTTCATACCTTTACTATATTTCAGACAAGAATGGTAACATGCACTATGCCCGCACATTAGAAGAGCATCAAGCAAACATCGACAAATATTTACAGTGAAGCACTTCTCGAGAGTGAATATTTATATGATCAACCTCTTTGAAAATTTTGGTGTAGAATATTATGTCAGATAAAACACGTTATCAGACGTGTTTTTTTTAACTCAAACTATATGCCAATAAAAAATGTTGCTATCATTGCTCATGTTGACCATGGTAAAACGACTTTGGTTGACGCCATGCTCAAACAAACCCATACATTTAGAGATAACCAAAAAGAGATGAGTGAGACTTTGATTATGGACTCAAACGATCTGGAAAAGGAAAAAGGAATCACAATTTTAGCCAAAAATACCGCAATCTTTTATCGGGATACGAAAATAAATATTATCGATACGCCTGGACATGCGGATTTTGCCGGTGAGGTTGAGCGAACTATTAATATGGCTAGTGCCGCTATTCTTTTGGTTGACGCAGCTGAAGGCCCACTACCTCAAACAAAGTTTGTTTTGAAAAAAGCTCTCCAAAGTGGTCTAAAAATTATTTTAGTCATCAATAAAATTGATAAAAAAGATGCCTCTCCTAAAAACACGGTTAAAGAGGTAGAAAACTTATTTCTAGAATTAGCCAGTAACGCAAGCTCTCTGCAGTTTACAACTCTCTATGCCGTCGGGCGAGACGGCAAAGTATTTTACCGATTACCAACTCATTATTCTTCCCAACTCCCCGGCGACCTGACTCCGCTATTTGACACCATTTTAAAAGAAGTGCCTGATGCGGTTGTTAATTCAGAAAAACCGTTTCAGATGTTAATTTCTACGTTAGATTATGATAATTATGTCGGTAAACTTTGTATCGGCCGCGTATCTCAGGGTTGCCTCAATAAAAACCAATTAATTACCTTGGTTGATGGAGATAAAATTATTGGTGCATACAAAGCGCAAAAACTTTACACGTTTGAGGGTTTAGAAAAGAAAGAAGTTGAGCAGGTCAGCGCCGGTGATATTGTCGCCATTGCCGGTATTGCCAAATTAACGATCGGTCAAACAGTTACTCATCCTGATTTTCCAGTCAGTTTGCCAAAAATTAATGTTGAAGAACCAACAATCAAAGTGACGATCGGTCCCAACACCAGTCCTTTGGCCGGATTGGAGGGTAATCTTGGTAGTTCAAGGCAGATAAAAGAACGGTTGTTAAAAGAAAAAGAAACGAATTTAGGTTTGAAAATTGAATCTGATCTCGAAGGAGCAAACTTTATTGTCCATGGCCGAGGCGAACTTCATCTGGCCATACTGATAGAAACGATGCGCCGCGAAGGTTTTGAACTCCAGGTTTCCAAACCTCAGGTCATCTATAAAACAATTAATGGCGTCTTAAGTGAACCCTATGAAGAAGTAACTGTCGATATTGAAAAAAAATTCTTAGGCAGTATCAGTGAAGAATTTGGGAAAAGAAAAGGAGATTTGCTTGATATGAAAACTGAAAATAATGGTTACAATATACGACTAAAATATAAAATTTCGGAAAACAATCTGTTAGGAATCCGCAGTTCTCTTCTTAACAAAACCCGAGGGACAGTAGTTTTAAACTCTTATTTCCTCGGTTATTTTCCTAAAGGTTTAAAGATCGACTCTGTTCGTAATGGCGCTTTAATAGCGGTCAAGCCAGGATTGTCTATGACTTACGGTTTAGTCAACGCTCAAGACCGGGGTAATCTCTTTGTTGGTCCCGGTGACGATATTTATGAAGGTATGGTAGTCGGCGTGGCAAACCGCGATAAAGATATCGAGATTAATGTTTGCAAAGAAAAGAAGCTCACAAATAATCGCTCAAAGGGTGAAGGCACCTCGATTCCACTGATACCGGCTAGCGCTTTGAGTCTTGAACAGGCGCTGGACTTTATTAATGACGACGAAATCTTAGAAGTAACTCCAAAAACCATCCGTATCCGCAAAAAAATTCTCTCCTTAGTCAAAAGACGAGTCGAGTACCGAAGAAATAAAATATCAGACGCACAACAAGATATCTAACTTATAAGTAATTTATAATGTAGTTTAAAAGTGGTCAAAAAAAATAATCGTCAATCTGTGAATGCACAAGAAACTACAAAATTACTAATTTTATTTCTCGGACTAGGATTAGTTTTTGGATTAATACTGATTTTTCCAAACAAATCGCAACAGAATAATAATGAGATCAAGCTCACTAATCAGATTGTAAACAAAAGATTTGAACTGGATTCTTCCACCGGTCGAATTGCACTTACACCACCACCTCAATCATTACATCCAAACAGTTTTACTCAAAGAAAAATCCCCTTTAAGAAAAATCAATCGCTGACACCAACTATAACTTCGACAACAACCCTGATTAGACAAAGTAATCAGGATGACGAAGAATGGGGTATCGCTAAACAAGTAAGTACACACAGCTGGACAATGAAGATTGTTCTTGATGATAAAATGGCTACTCCACAGGAAATATTGGAAGCACTGAATAACTATCGAAGACAGCATCAACGTGAAGCTCTTACCTGGGATAACAACCTAGCCAATTTTGCTCAGAAGCGAGCGGCCTATTTTACCTACATCGGAAAAACCGACGAGCATTCCGGTTTTATTGATTACACAAATAATATAGAAAATGTTAAAACGCTCGGCTTTTGGTCGCTGGGCGAAAATTCTTCGTACGGCTATAGGATGGAGGGGGTTCATCTAATCGAATGGGTCTATGCCGCTGACGAAGGTCATAATAATAACCAGCTTGATTCTAACTGGACTCATGTTGGCATTGGTGTCGACGGCAATCAGACCGATATTCTTTTTGGCGGGGATAGGATGTAGATATCATGCTAAATTTGGGTTTCTTCTGTTGGTGCCGCCGGCCGTTTAATCACCTCTCTTGGTTTTGATCCTTCAGCCGGACTAACATATCCAGCCGCTTCTAATTGATCCAAAATTCTAGCGGCGCGGGCATAACCAATAGAAAGCCGTCGCTGTAACAGCGAAGCCGAAGCCTTATCATGTTGCATAATAATTTCAATCGCTTGATCAAATAAAGTATCCCTCTGCTCGCCGCCAATAATCATCGTCCCTCCCCGACCGCCTATAGCTATTTCCTGCTCGGTGATCTCTTCGGTGTAGTGGACTTCCGGCACCTGCATCTTTAGAAACCTCACCAGCTGGTTAACCTCTTTTTCAGAGATTAACGGCCCTTGAATACGTTTTGGTTTAGCTTGATCAGGAGGTAAATAAAGCATATCACCTTTGCCTAAAAGCTTTTCCGCTCCTGGCATATCAATAATTACTCTTGAGTCAATCATCGAAGAAACATTAAAGGCGATCCGACAAGGGATATTGGCTTTCATTAAACCGGTAATAACATCGACCGATGGCCGTTGGGTAGCCAGCAGTAAATGAATACCGGTCGCCCGCGCCATTTGCGCCACTCGAGTTATCAAATCTTCGGCGTCACCCGGTGCAAAAAGCATCAAATCGGCCAATTCGTCGATAATAAAAATTATGTAGGGTTTTTTTTCAACGCCGGCGACAGCATTATAACCTTCTATATTCCTAACTTTTAGTTTAGAAAATTCCTTATATCGATTTTCCATTTCGGAAACAGTCCATCTCAAAGCGGAGATTATTTTTTGCGCCTCCACGACTACTTCAGTCAAAAGATGAGGGATGCCGTTATAAAGCGTTAATTCAACCCGTTTTGGATCAACTAAGATTATTCGCAGATCTTCTGGTTTAGTCCGGAACATAAAAGTGGAAATCCAAGAATTTAAAAGAACGGACTTACCTGATCCAGTAGCGCCGGCGATCAAAATGTGAGGCATGCGGGCAATACTGGTCGCCTGAGGTTGTCCGGAAACATCCAAGCCGAGAGGAACAAGTAAGGGGTCATTACTGTTGGCAAAAACCGGAGATAATAACATTTGTTTAAGAGTAACTATAGTTGGCGTCCGGTTAGGAATTTCAATCCCTACTAAAGAACGGCCAGGAATCGGTGCCTCGATTCTCACCTGCCCGGTTGGAGCGGCCAAAGCCAAGGCCAGATCATTTGACAAGGCGGTTATTCGTGATAGCTTTGTCCCCATGGTAATACCGATGGCATACTGGGTAACGGCCGGACCGTAGTTAACCTCAGACACCTTGGCTCTTATGCCAAAACTATCTAGTGTCCGCTCGATCGTCGCCGCATTTTCTTTGACGTCGCCCCGATCAGCTTCTTTTTGATCAATATCACTTAAAAGGGATACTGGTGGATAAACCCAGATAGAAGATGATCTAGTCAATGGCTTAATTACTAACTGATCCTGAGGTAGACTGACCGATTGGGATTTTGACGGTGGAGCTGTCACCAAAGGTTTTCCGCCGCCTTTTTTATCAAGAATAAAATCTTTTGTTTCTGACCTCTTTTTTTTATCATTTCCGCTAATACTATTAATTACTTCTCTAAATAGGAATTTTCTGACAAAGATTAATGCCGATTTTATTGATTTAAAGATAAAAATTAGCAGGAGGTCAATCGAGGTGTCCAAAAAAAGAACCCAGCCAATGACAAAAATGATTCCTAGGATAATCACCGCTCCTACCGTGGAAAAATCCAAACTAAGATTGGTGAAAATTATCTGACCGAACTCACCCGACTGAAAAACGCCTAAAACTGAGATAAAAATCATTAGCGCCCCAACGCTAATATTCGGTCGGATAAATTTTAGTTTTTTAGTACTAAAAAAATGAGCTGACACCAAAAGAATGAGCAGGGGAACCAGGATCTTAAAAATACCGAACTTCGTCGTTATGAATTCATTAATCTTAGTTAATAGACGACCATCTCTTTCCGAAGAGAAAAAGCTAAAAAAGGATAGTGAGCTAACCATCGCTGTTCCTACCAAAAAAAAGCCGACAATATTATATATTGTTTGTTTATTAATTTTGAAGTTAAAAAAAGGCAACCTAATTAATTTTCGTCGTCTTCCCATAATTTATTTATTGTAGTTGAATGAATTCTTAAAATCAATCAGTCAGTTGCAGGCTTATTAAGCATCTGAAGATTTATTCGACCCTGATTGTCAATTTGATAGACTT
>PEUF01000034.1 GCA_002780795.1 Candidatus Roizmanbacteria bacterium CG02_land_8_20_14_3_00_36_15
AGTTAAAGATATTCTTGTTTATCTCTTGACAACTGGTGAGAAAAGGGTTTTAATGGTGATATATGCTATTTGTTGGGGAATATCAAGTAGTTTTCACGGGAACCGGTCGTATTGTTATTCCTAAAAAAATAAGAGAAGCCTTAGGGGATACTAGAACGTTTACATTAACAAAAGGCTTTGATCAATGTCTGTCTGGTTTTAGAAATGAAGATTGGGAAAAGGGGACGCAAGAACTAATGGGTCCTTCTATTCTGGAAATGAAAAAAGTAGAGATGAAACGACACTTATTCTCAAGCGCTGTTGTCTTAGAAATCGACGAACAAGGAAGAATCGTTATTCCAAAGAATCTAATTAAATATGCCGATTTAAAAGGAGGTGGAGTGGTGATTATTGGTGTTGGAACGTATTTTGAAGTCTGGAATACAGAGAAATGGGGACAATATGTCAAAGACAATGAAAAAAATATTAGAAATATCGTGGCTAAGGAATAATGCATAATCCAGTACTTTTAAAAGAAGCAGTTGACGGTCTACAGGTAATAAAAGACGGTCGGTATATTGATGCCACCTTTGGTGAAGGAGGTCATACCGTCGAAATTTTAAAGCGGGGAGGAAAGGTATTAGGAATAGATCTAGACGAAAGGCAAATTTTCAATGAAAGAGAAAAATTAAGACTGAAACTTGTTCAAGGAAACTTTAAAGACATTGAAGAAATTGGCAGAAAAAATAATTTTTTTCCGGTTGATGGAATTTTGCTTGATCTTGGTTTATCAATGAATCAAATTGAAAACTCGGGTAGAGGTTTTTCTTACCATCGGTTAAAAGAACCGTTGGACATGAGGATAGATCTTTCACAATCGGTCAAAGCCAGCGATCTAGTTAATAGTTTATCGGTAGACGAGCTTTATGAAACTTTGGCGAAGTATTCTGAGGAACTCAATTCTCGGCCTGTTGCTCAAAATATTGTTTTCGTCCGTCGTTTAAAAAGAATAGAGACGGTAGGTGAGTTAATAAAAATAATTGATAAAGCGATAGGAAAAAGTGATAGACGGGTTTATCAAAGAATTTTTCAAGCGTTGAGGATCGTCGTTAACCAAGAGCTAGAAAATTTAAAAAAGGGGTTAGCGGGAGCCTCGATGATTTTAAAAAGAAACGGCCGGTTGGTGGTGATAACTTTTCATTCCCTTGAGGACCGGATAGTTAAAAATTTCATCCGAGACAACCAGTTAAAACAGATAAATAAAAGAGTGGTTAGAGGAGAAAATACTATCAAATTTGAGCGGTCAGCAAAGCTTAGGATAATAAGTTTTAACTAAAAATGGTATGAAATTAACAATCAAAGGACTAATGATTTTTCTCTTCTTGCTTTTAGTTTTAACCAATACCTATATTTTTATGGTAGGAATTAAATCATCAAATGAGCTGTCGAAAATGGAAACAGAATTGGAAAAATTAAAGCAGGATAATATTGAATTGGAAACCCGTTTAAGCCATGTTAATTCGCTAGAATATGCCGCATCTGTCGCCGCCTCCCTTAATTTTCAAGAAAAAACGGTTCCGACATACTTGGACAGTTTGGAATATGCTTTAAACCGGTAATTTATGTTTAAGTCAAGACTGTTGTTTATTTTTTTTCTTCTTTTATTTTTAAGTGTTATTGGAAAGCTGTTTTATCTTCAGGTAGTTAATCCAAAAATTTCTCTAGAAGATCTTTATCTGCGAGATAAAAAAATTTATCCTTCTCGAGGTAAAATTTTAGATCGCGTCGGAGAACCATTAGCCATTAATAAACCAACGTATCTACTTTACTTTGAACCTAAAAAAATCAACGACACCGATAAAGTAATACATACGCTTGATCAAATTCTTAATATTGGAGAGGCGACTTTAGAAGCAAAACTTGATAAGTCTAAAGACTGGGTGGTTGTAAAAAGAGACATAGATAAGAAAACTAAAGAAAAAATAGGCGAGCTTGATTTAAGCGGTATCGGATTTGAGGAAAATTTTAAAAGAGATTATCCGGAAGCCTCCTTAGCCGCTCATCTTTTGGGTTTTGTTGGTAAAGATTACTGGGGAGGAGATGTTGGATACTTCGGTATCGAAGGATTTTATAATAAAGACTTAACAGGTTTACCGGGAGTATTTAAAAGTGAAAGGGATCTTTTTGGTAGACCGATTCTTATGGGTACTCAGGAAAGAATAGAACCTGAGAACGGTCGCAATCTATATTTAACGATTGACAAATCAATCCAATCAATCGCCAAAAAACGATTGCTGCAAGGATTAAAATCTTATCAAGCCGAAGAAGGTTGCGTTTTAATTGCTAATCCGGCTAATATGGAGATTTTAGCCCTCGTATGTTTACCCGATTTTGATCTAGATCAATACTATCTTTTTTCCGAAGATTATTTTAAAAATCCCGCCATAAGCAATCTTTATGAACCTGGATCAATCTTTAAGCCGCTGGTGATGGCTTCGGCAATTGAGGAAAAAGCAGTTAAACCCAACGATCTTTATGATGAAAAAGGGCCGGTTGATATTGGCGAATATTCGATAAAAACTTGGAATAATCAGTATGAAGGCAAAATTAATATGACAAGGATAATAGAGAAATCCTCCAATGTTGGCATGGTTTATGTCGGACAGAAACTAGGAGAGAAAAAACTTTATTCTTACTTAAATAAATTTGGTTTGGGAGAATTAACGGGAATTGATCTCCAGGGTGAAATGACCAGTTACCTTAAACCAATTAATCAGTGGTATCCCATCGATTTCGCCACCGTGACATTCGGTCAAGGTATTGCCGTTACCCCAATCCAGATGATCAGGGCGTTTGCTTCATTAATCAACGGCGGAAAACTTTTCCATCCATACGTAATGAACAAAGTTGGTTTAGATAATAATATGAAGCAGACAGAACCAAGGTTGGAAAGAAATGTTATTAGTGGTTTTACTTCAGAGGTTATAAAAAAAATGCTTTTAGCTGCAGTTGATAATGGTGAGGTAAAATGGGCTAAACCAGCGGGATATCAGATCGGAGGTAAAACTGGCACGGCTCAGATTCCAATCAGTGGTCATTATGACCCATCAAAAACAATAGCTTCTTTTGTCGGTTTTGCTCCCGTTGATGACCCTAAATTTATCTGTTTAGTGATTCTCCGTGAACCAAAAACTTCTCCTTGGGGATCGGAAACGGCCGCCCCTCTTTTCTTTGAGATCGCAAAAGATCTTATAGTATACTATGGTATAACACCAGAGCAATAAAACAGTTAAATATTAAAACTTAAACAGTTAAACATGTTCCAAAAGCTAAAAAATATCTATCATTTATTAAGAGCTTTAATAGCTAATATTTATTTCGGTTTTCCTAGCCGACGACTTAAAGTTGTAGGAGTAACAGGGACTGATGGAAAAACAACAACTACCCATCTTATCTATCATATTTTAAAAGAAACTGATCATAAAGTATCTATGATTTCTACTGTTTTTGCAAAAATAGGAAAGCAAGAATACGATACTGGATTTCATGTGACTACTCCTGATGCTTTTTTAATTCCAAAGTATTTAAATATGGCTGTTTCTTTAGGTCAAGAGTATTTTGTACTTGAAGTGACTTCTCATCGATTAGATCAAAATCAGTTATTTGGAACTTCGTTTGAAATAGGTGTTATTACCAACATTACTCACGAACATCTGGACTATCATAAAACTTATAAAAATTATGTTAAGGCTAAAGAAAAATTATTAAGTATGGCAAAAATAGGAATTATTAATGAAGATGATGAGTCTTTTAAGTATTTAAGTCAAAAGTCAAAAGTCAAAAGTCAAAATTACAATTCAAAAGTCAAAAGTATTAAAAGAATTCCAAATTTGACGCTATTTAATCAATGCAACTATTCAGCAGCTTATACAGTCTGCAAACAATTAGGCTTGTCTGATAATCAAATATTGACAGCAATAAAAACCTTCAAACTACCAAAAGGGAGGTTGGAAATTGTTTATGATAAAGAATTTAAGGTAATTATTGACTTTGCTCATACGCCAAATGCTTTCCATCAGCTTTTGCCAGAGATAAAGAAATTATTTTTCGGTCAGTTTGGTAGGTTAATACATGTTTTTGGTTCGGCCGGTTTAAGAGATGTATCTAAAAGACCATTAATGGGGAAGGCGAGCGGTCAGTATGCCGACTTGGTAATTTTAACCGAGGAAGACTATCGGATAGAAAATCCTAATCAAATAAGTTCAGCGATTGCCTCGGGGTTAGAAAAAGAAGGCTTTAGGAGAGTTTACTATAATTTTTCGAAAAATTATAGTAAACAATCGTATTTTGTTATTCTGAACAGACAGAAGGCAATTAACACCGCAATAAAACTAGCACGAAAAGGAGATGTTGTTATTATAACTGGTAAGGGGCATGAAAAAAGTCTTTGTCGGGGGAAGATTGAGTATCCGTGGGATGAATATAAAGCCGTTGTTAAAGCACTAAAAATATTAAATTTTAAATCTTAAAGGTTAAAGAAATATTAAACTATTAAAACTTAAATTTATTTTTTGTTTAACAGTTTAATCTTTAATACTTTTTTAACATTTAACGGTTTAATCTTTAACCTTTGATTAATGATCACTTACGATCCTAATTTAAAAATTTTCTTTTCTTCTTTAATCAACGACGATCATTTTTTTTCCGGTTTTGCTACTAAAGCAGTTAGTGATGGAAGGAAAGTTAAGAATGTTTTTAATTTTTTTCAGAGCCAGTCGCTCAGTTTTAAAAAAATCATTATTCCTGAACAAATCCATTCAGTTAATATTGAGTTATTTCAGTCAAAAGACAAAGAAAACTTGGAAAAAATTCCAGATACGGATGGTATCATTAGCGTCGAAAAAGGAGTAGTTTTGACGGTGGTGACAGCCGATTGTTCTCCAATTATTTTTGTTGACAAAAATAAAGACATTATTGGTATTTCGCACCAAGGTTGGCGGGGAAGCGTTAAAAGAATGACACAAAAAATGGTTGGGAAAATGATCCATATAGGAGCGAAGATCGAGGATATTAAAGTGGCTTTGGGTCCGGCGATTGGCGAATGCTGCTATGATATTGATGAAGACAGATTTTATGAATTCAAGGAAGAATTTGACGGTTATTCGAATAAGATTTTTCATTTTCGCGGCGGTAAAAGGCACCTGAATTTATCGTTATTAAACTATTTATTGCTTATTGAGACAGGAATAAAAAAAGAAAACATCGATTATTTTCCCTTCTGCACAAAATGTGACGAAGAAAGATTTTTTTCTTTTAGAAGAGATAAAAAGGGTGATCGGTACGGAGAGATGTTTAGTTTTATAATGAAGACTTAATAAAGTATTCTATTTTCCTCCTTTTAAAGAAAATTGTTTTTCTTAACAATAGCTGAATTCATAAATTGTTTACTACATTATATTAGGGTCTAGGATACTTTAGAGAAAAACCCTTCTAAAGTATCCTAGACCCTTTCTTTAATATTATTTTTATAAATTTTGTAGTAAGGCCAATGGTGGTTTTTCATAGTAAGAATTATAGCCAATTTATCTCTTAAATAGTATAATTAACTCTTAGAATGTTAAAACAAGCTAGAAATATATTTTTTCTGGGGATAAAAGGTGTGGCGATGGCCAACCTGGCCGTAATTTTAAAAAAGATCGGAAAGAGAGTCTACGGAACTGATATTGAGGAGGAATTCATTACTGACAAGCTTCTTAAGGATAATAAAATTAATTGGCAAACTGGTTTTGATTCAGAAATTCTTTCTAAAAATATAGATTTAGTCGTTTATTCAGCCGCCCATGGAGGACTGGATAATCCTCAAATTATTACTGCCAAAAAAAGAAAAATCAAAATTATTTCTCAGGCGGAGCTATTGGGTGAGTTAATGGCTGATTTTCAAGTAAAGATAGCCGTTGCCGGTTGTCATGGAAAGACGACCACCTCATCATTATTAGCCTATGTCTTAAACAGGCTTAAAGCTAAACCTTCGTATTTAGTCGGGGTACCCTTTTTTACAAGCTACCAGCCGGTAGTCGGCTTCGCCGATCATCAAGGGACGAACTATGAAAAAGGAAAATATTTCGTGGTTGAAGCGGATGAATACGGAGTTAATCCGCCAAAAGATAAAACACCAAAATTTTTCAAATTGAACTCAGATTGGATCATTTGTACCAATATTGATTTTGACCACCCGGATGTTTATAAAAATATTGAAGGAACAAAAAGAGCTTTTCTGAAATTCTTTGACGAGAAAAAACTTATCTTATGCATTGATAATAAAACTATTCTTCAATCGCTTAATCAATTAAAAAGAAGTAATTATATTACTTATGGGTTTTCAACAAAAGCTGATTATCAAATAACTAACTGGAAAGTAAACGATGATGGTTCGGAATTTGAGATTTTTGGTCCTCGTCGCGCTCGACTAGATTCTTCGTTATTTAAAATTTCTCTTTTTGGCGAGCAAAATATTAGCAATGCGGCGGCGGTTATTGTTCAACTCATCGAGATAGGTTACAAGACTGCAGACATTAAAAAAGCCATTGTCGGTTTTATCGGCGCTAAGAGACGTCTGGAAAAAGTATACGAAAAGAATGGCACTTATTTATTTGATGATTATGCTCATCATCCGACGGAAATCAAAGCGTCAATAAAAGCCTTAAGAGCGCGATTTACAGATAAACGAATTATTATTATTTTTCAACCGCATACATATTCTCGGACAATGTTTTTATTAAAAGAGTTTGCAGATAGTTTATCTTTGGCTGATACCGCTTTTATCCTACCAATTTTCAGTTCTGCCCGAGAAAAAACTACCCAATTTAAAATTTCATCTCAAGACATTATCAACGGAAGAAAAAATCTTTCATATGTTAAGTCAAATGTACAGTTGATTAATCAATTAAACAAAGTATTAAGAAAAGGTGATGTGATTGTGACGATGGGAGCGGGGAATGTATATAAGCTAAAAGAAAAAATCATTAAAATAATAATCCAAAATCCAAAATTCAAAAGTCAAAATTACAATTCAAAAATTAAAATTGAGAAAAATAAAAACCTAACACATTATTTAACCTTAAGAACAAAGGTTATAGCAGAATGTTTTATAGAGGCAAAGACAAGGGAAGATTTAATTAATGCTAAAAGATATTCTTTAGAAAATAATCTGCCCCTGTTTATTCTTGGAGGAGGAAGCAATTTTGCGATCACAAAAGAAAAATTAACTGGTTTGGTAGTCAAAAATAGTTATCAAGATCTAACAATCTTAAATGAGAATAGCAAAAACGTTACTATTTCAGTTTCTTCTGGTTGTCCTGTTTCTTTATTGATTAGCAAATGTTTAGCCAATGGTTGGCAGGGTTTTGAATACCACCGAGGCTTACCTGGTAGCGTCGGCGGAGCAATCTATATGAACTCCAAATGGACAAAGCCTTTGAGTTATTTTAGTGATACTTTGTTATACGCTTATCTTATCGATGATCGTGGACAAGATAAAAAAGTGGAGAAGAATTATTTTCAATTTGCTTATGACTACAGTATTTTACAAAAAACAAAAGAGATTCTTCTTGAAGCAGTTTTTAAGTTAAAAAAAGTTGATGGCCAAGTTCTTAAAAAAAAGTCGGAAGAAGTATTAGAATATCGAAGATTAACCCAACCACAAGGATTGGCGACAAGCGGCTGTTTTTTTAAGAATTTTAAGGGAAAGTCAGTCGGCTACCTCATTGATAAAGCGGGACTCAAGGGATTAACTATTGGTGATTTTTATGTTTCACCGGTTCATGCTAACTTTATTGTCAATCGCGGTCATGGAAAAAATGATGATTTATTAAAATTAGTTAAGATTATAAAAGAAAGGGTTAAAAAGAAATTCGGGATAGAGCTGGAGGAAGAAGTAATAGTTATCTAAACTGTTAAATTTTAAACAGTTAAGTCTTAAAAAAACGTTTTAAACGTTTAAATTTTAAAACTTTTTTAACTGTTTAAAATTTAAGACTTAAAATTTAAGCATGGAGGACTCTTATATCATCCAAGGCGGTAAAAGGTTGGAAGGCGAGGTTCAGTTATCAGGAGCTAAGAATGCGGCTTTAAAAATGATCATTGCTTCGCTTCTTTTTGACGAAAAAGTGGTCTTAGAAAATGTGCCTAGAATCAATGATGTAAGCGAGCTTCTTTATCTTATCAAAACTTTGGGGGTTAAGACCAATTTTGTCGAAAAAAATACGGTCGAGATTGATCCGACCAGTTTAAATAAAAATAAAGTTGATCTACTTCACGCCTCAAAAATTCGCGTTTCTTTCATGCTTTTTGCCCCACTTCTTTATAAATTTGGTAGTTGTTTTGTTCCTAATCCGGGCGGTTGTCGAATCGGTGCCAGGCCGATTGACAGAATTATTAAAGGGATGAAGAGCCTTGGTATCCATGTCAAATACAGTTCAAAAACTGGTTATTATGAAGCCAAAATGATCGATAAACCGAGCGGTCATTATGAATTTTCTAAGCCTACTCATACAGGAACAGAGTTACTTATTATGTTGTCAGCGCTTGGAAAAAGCAAAGTTGTTTTGGAAAACTGTTCCAATGAACCGGAAATTGACAATTTGATTGAGTTTTTGAACGAGAGTGGAGCAAAAATTATGAAGATAAATGGTAGAGTCGAGGTTGAGGGAGTAAATCGCCTGAAATTTAAAAAGCCTTTTAAAATAATTTCTGATCGAAACGAGGCTATTACTTATATTTCTTTGGTTTTGGCAACAGGAGGAAGAATTAAATTGAATAATATCGTTTCTCATATTGGTGTTTTTATTGATAAGGTTAAAGAAGTGGGAGTAAGGATTAAGTTTAATACTAATGGTTTATTTTTTAACTTTGTTAAACCGCTGACAGCTGTTGATATTCAAACTTTACCTCATCCTGGTTTTATGACCGATTGGCAGCCAAACTGGGCGGTTTTAATGACCCGGGCGAAGGGCAGTTCATTAATTACCGAACGGGTGTTCGAAAACAGGTTTGCCTATGTTGATGAACTGAAAAAGCTGGGAGCAAAGATTAAGTTTGTCGAACGAAAAGTAGAAAATCCGGAGAATTTTTATTTTTTTAATTTTGAGAAAGGAAAAAAATATCAGCAGACGATTAAGATCGAAGGCCCGGTCAATTTACACGGGGGTGTCTTAAATATAGGCGATCTTCGCGCCGGAGCCTGTTTAGCCATCGCTGCTTTAGTAGCTAAAGGTGAGTCAATAGTTAACGGAGTTTCAATTCTAGAACGAGGCTATGAGGATTTTGTTAGGAAAGTTACAAGTTTAGGTGGTAATATAAAGAAAATTTAATATTACAAAAAAAATGAATTTACCAAAAGGTAAAACAATTTTATTTTTTAGCCCTCATTGTGACGATGAGATTATTGCTGCAGGGGCATTATTAACGACGTTAGCAAAAAAAAATAATGTGATTGTTTATTATTTTACTAACAGTCCCAGGGGGGTTGTAGGCAATTTTAGTGAGTTGGAAAAAATTGAAATCAGACAGAAAGAAGCTAATGAAACTTGTAAAATACTTGGTGTCAAGGCGCAATTCTTAAATTTAGATAAACAACTAAAACAAAAAAAATTAAAATCAATAATTACCCTTATAAAAAAAATAATCCTGAAAACACGACCTTCTTTGGTTATTACTCTATATGAATATGACACTCATCCAACCCATCAGAAAGCTACAAAACTTGTAAGAAGGTCACTGAACGGAACAAATATTCCCTTATGGTTTGGAGAAGTTTGGACACCTATATTAAAACCAAATGATGCCTATTATTTTGATGAGAACTTAATGAATATTAAACTTAAAGCTTGGTCTCAATATTTTTCTCAGGATTATCGAACTAACTGGAAAGAGGCTGTTAAAAGCTTAAATCGTTATAGAGCAATAAGTTTACGAGAACAGTTCGATGGTTTTGGCAGTGCCACCTTACCAAAAGGTAAGTACGCAGAAGCATTTTTGATAAATAGATAGCTAACTCAATGGTTTATTTGATAGAATAACCATATGACGAAGATAAAGAACGGATTAATTTTGGCTGGGGGTGATAGTACGAGATTTTGGCCGCTGGGGGAAAAAAACATCTTTTCTTTCTTAGGTAAGCCACTAATTTTCTATCAGCTTGAACAACTTAGTCAACACTGCGAAAACATTACCATCGTTACCAGTATAACTAATGCTGTCGCCATTAACGGTTTAGTCAAAAAATCCAGTCTTAAGACCAAATGCCAAGTGATTAACCAAAAAGATATCCCTGGTCAAGCAGGAGCAATTTTATCAGCTAAAAATTTAGTTAAGGGAGAAACTCTAATTGTTAATGCTAATGATATTATTAACTATTCGATTCTTGATGGGTTAATAAAACCTTCGCCACCTAAAGATACAATAATCCTTTTTGGAAAAAAACTGAGTAAATATTTTCCCGGTGGTTACTTTAAATTTGACAATAAAAATAAAATTATCGAGATTATTGAAAAGCCTGTTAAAGATAAAATGCCGTCCTCAATTTACAACTTAGTCGTTCACTATTATTCAAACATTGAAAGTCTAATTAAAGCAATTGAATCTATCAAGAATGTGGGAGACAATCGTTATGAATTAGCTATTAATCAACTTCTTGGTTCTTCGATTAATCGTGACTATTTTATCTATGAAGATTATTGGCAGAGTCTTAGATATCCTTGGCATGTTTTGGCGATGATGAGATGGTTTTTAGCAAATATCAAGAACAATCAAATTGCTTCTTCAACCCAAATTTCAAAAAAAGCTTTAATTATTGGTCCGGTTATGATTGCTGATAATGTTAAGATAGGTGATTTTGTTAAGATAGTTGGTCCGACATATATTGGTAAAAACAGCATTGTTGGCGATTATTCATTAATTAGAGAGAGTCAGATTGGCGAAAATTGTTTAATAGGTTCATTTACCGAGGCAGCCAGATCATATATTAGTGATAAGGTTCTGCTTCATAGAAATTATGTTGGTGATTCGGTGTTGGACGAAGGGGCGATGATGGGCGCCCAGGCGGCTACTGCTAATTTTAGATTTAATGGTCGGCCAATTTCTTCAAAAATCTCAGGCGTCAAGGTAAATACGGGATTGGTTAAATTTGGTGCTATCGTTGGCAGACAGTCTAAGATTGGGGTTAACAGCACTCTTTTGCCGGGAGTCAAGATCGGCAAAAAGACCTATATCGGCCCGGGAGAAGTTGTCGATTCTGATATCAAAGACAATAAATTTTTTTTTAAAGGTGAAAAAACAGAAAACAATCTTTAATTTTCAAAATTGTTATGAAAAAAATAACGGTTTTAGGTGGTGGAACGGGAACATATGTTGTTCTTTCAGGACTGAAGTCTTATCCGGTTGACTTATCGGCGATTGTCACCATGATGGACTCGGGTGGTTCGACAGGTAAATTACGTGATCAGTTGGGCGTCTTGCCACCGGGAGATCTTAGACAATGCTTGATTGCTCTTTCAGAAGCTTCTCTACTTTGGCGGAAACTTTTTTTGTATCGGTTTGAGAAAGGTGACTTGGCTGGCCATAACTTTGGCAACATCTTTCTTTCGGCTCTGGAAAAGGTTTCTCATGATTATAATGAAGTGATCAAAACCGCTAGTTACATTCTCAATGTCAAAGGTAAAGTGGTTCCGGTAACTTTTAAAAAAGCGCATTTGGTGGTCGACTATGAAAACGGAAAGACATTAAAAGGTGAAGGTAATATCGATACTAACGAACAAGAAACCTCGAAAATAAAAACAGCTTTTTTAGAACCAGAGATAGAAGCAAATCCTGAGGCAATCACTACCATCGCAAACAGCGACTTAGTTGTAGTTGGTCCCGGCGATCTTTATACTAGTATAATCTCAGTACTTTTGGTTAAAGGAATAAAGGAAGCCCTGACTAAAACTAAAGCTAAAATTATTTATGTCCTCAATTTAATGACAAAATCCGGTCAGACAAATGACTATTCGGCCTCCAATCATCTTTTGGATCTAAAAAAATATCTGAGGAGAGGACCCGATATTGTATTAATTAATAATGGTCGAGTTCCCTCTTCAATAATAAGTTGGTATCATGCTCATAATGAAACAGAGGTAATAAACGATTTGAAAAAAGAAAATTTTTCCGGCAGAATTTTTATTGATGACTTGATCCAAGGCAATTTTTATTTAAAAAATAAAGCTGATAAATTAACTAGAAGTATTTTGAGACATGATTCGAAAAAATTAGCTAAGACAATTTTAAAATTTATATGATAAAACGTCACACTATTTCTTTTAAAAATGCCTTTACCGGGGTGTTATGGGCGTTGAGAACACAACCAAATTATCGAATTCATTTCCTTTTTTCAATTTTAGCATTCTTACTGGGTTGGAAATTAAAAATTTCTTATTTTGAATTTCTGGTAATTATAGTTTTGATTTTAATTGGTTTTGTCATCGAAACAATTAATACGGCTATAGAATCAGTTACCGATGCTATTGATAAAAAATGGCGGGAGGATATTAAGATAGCTAAAGACGTCTCTGCTGCCGCGATGCTCATTTTCGCCGTCGGCGCTTTTATTACAGCAGCAATTATTTTTATTCCAAAACTTTTAACTTTTAACTTTTAACTTTTAACTTTTCACTTTGTAAAATTATGTCACTTTATCTATTTAGCGTTTTTATTTCTTTTATCGTCAATGCCACGCTGATTATTCCTTTTATTAATTCTTTATATCGTTTAAAGTTACAACGAAAATCGCAACAAACGAAAGACGCATTTAATCAACCGACACCGATCTTTGATCGCTTTAATCGTTCTAAGATAGGCACACCAGTCGGTGGAGGAATCCTAATAATTGCCACGACAATAGTGATTTTTTCAGTCTTTATCGGTTTATCTACTTTTTTTGGTAAAAAGCTAATTGGTAATTATCCTTCCGTTTCCAACGAGATAAAAATTTTACTTTTTAGTTTTGTTTCTTTCGGTTTTTTAGGATTATATGACGATCTAAATAAAATTTTTTTATTAAAAAAAAGTCAATTTTTTGGACTGAAATTACGCCATAAACTTATTCTTGAAATTGTTTTATCTTTGGTTATTGCTTTTTGGCTATATCACGACCTCAAAATTGGTATTATCAACGTTCCTTTTTTTGGTGTTTACAAACTTTCCTTTTTTTATATCTTTTTTGCCGCTTTTGTCATCTTGGCATTCGCCAATGCTGTTAATATCACCGACGGTCTTGATGGACTGGCAACCGGTATTTTAATGATCAGTCTTTTTGGTTTTTGGGTAATTGCCCGTGCAATTTTAGATATCCCTACCTCTTTGTTTATCGGCAGTTGGTTGGGCGGATTATTAGCTTTTTTGTATTTTAATATCTTTCCGGCTAGGCTTTTTTTAGGCGATACCGGTACCTTATCATTCGGGGCAACCTTTGCTGTTATCGGTCTAATTCTAGGTAAAACCTTTGCTTTACCCATTATCGGCGGTTTATTTGTGGCGGAAATTTTTACCTCTCTAGTCCAGCTTTTAGGCAGAAAGTTTTTAAAAAAGAAAATTTTTCCGGTCGCTCCTCTCCATTTATGGTTACAGCTTCGTGGTTGGGAGGAACCGAAAATCGTCATGAGATTTTGGGTGATATCAATACTTTGCGTTATCTTCGGCCTAGTGATTGCCTTCATGAAATAATAGCGGTAGAATAAAAGTTATCAATATGGTTAAACTTCATCGGGTAATTTCTAATAAAAAAAACCATCTTTGGTTTTATTTGCTGCCGATCATTTTTTCCCTAATCGGTCTTTTTTTTATTTTTGAGACTTCAGCCGTAAGAAGCTACAAAGAGATCGGCGACAGTTTTCATTATCTGAGATTACAAACAATTTGGTTTATCTTGGGAATATTTTTAATGATGGTTCTTTCAGCTTTTGACTATCATAAACTGTATTACATGGCCTTTTTTTTAATGATTGGTACGATTGGCCTACTATTTTTGGTTCTTATACCCAATATTGGTCACGAGGCCGGAGGGGCGCGACGATGGTTTGATTTCGGTTTCTTCAATATTCAACCGACAGAGTTGGCTAAATTTTCGACGGTTATTTATCTTTCCTCCTGGTTTATCCAACGGGAAAGAAAACGATTCCTTTCCTTTTTATTTCTTTTGGGACTGTTAATGTTTTTGATTATTCTTCAGCCAAACATGGGAACGGCCATTCTTATCTTTTTTTTAAGTATTGTTATCTACTTTATCGCCGGTGTGGAAATTCATTATTTATTATTTTTAATACCGATTTCTTTGGGTGGTTTTTATTTTTTAGTCAATATTTCTCCTTACCGTTTTCGGCGGTTATTAGCTTTTTTTAATCCGGAATTAGATCCTCTTGGGATTACCTATCACTTAAATCAAATATTAATTTCTCTCGGCCGCGGCGGGTTATTTGGGGTCGGCTTTAGCGAATCGAAACAAAAGTATCTTTTCTTACCTGAAGCTCATACCGACTCTATTTTTGCCATTATTGCTGAAGAAATGGGTTTTTTGGGGAGTTTTCTTTTAATTTTGTCGCTTATGTTTCTTTTGTATTTGATTTACCGTGTCTTTAGTAACGCTCCTGACCGTTACGGCAAGCTTTTAGCCGGTGGCATTTTCACTTTTTTTAACTTACAGATATTAATTAATCTAGCCGGCATGGTCAATCTCATTCCTTTGACAGGTACTCCTTTACCGTTCATTTCTTATGGCGGTTCGAATTTATTGGTGTCTTTTGCTTTAATGGGAATATTGATTAATATTTATCGAAGATCTAAAATTAAGATCTGAATATGAAAATTTTAATTACTGGTGGTCATTTAATGCCGGCTTTGGCGGTGATTGATGAGATTCTAATGGGTGATAAAGATCGTCAGATCGAAATTTTTTTTGCGGGAAGAAAATATAATTCCAACACGGAAAGAACATACTCATTAGAGTTTAAAGAAATATCCAGGCGTCAGGTTAAGTTTATCCCATTGGTAACCGGTAGATTAAAAAGGGAACTAAGTTGGAAAGCGTTTGAAAATATTCTAATGATTTTTGTTGGTTTAGGAAACTCGCTACGTATTTTAAATTCTGTTAAACCCGATTTAGTTTTTTCCTTCGGTGGCTATCTTGGATTTCCGTTTATTTTTTGGGCCTTTTTCAAGAAAATTCCTTCCTACATCCACGAACAGACGCTAAATCCTGGTTTGGCTAATAAGTTAAGCGCCCTTTTTGTTAAAAAAATCTTTGTTTCTTTTCCTCAGTCGAAAAACCATTTTCCTCAATATAAGACAATAGTTGTAGGTAATCCTATCCGTAAAGAAATTTTTGCCGTTGTTAAAAAACCATTCTTAATCGATAAAAAACTCCCGGTGATTTATGTTACCGGCGGTTCTTTAGGCTCTCATAGCCTTAACGTTCATCTGATGCAGATTCTGCCGCAGTTATTAACTAAATATATTATTATTCATCAAACAGGCAGTCTTAAGTTATATGACGATTATCAAATGTTGGTAGAGTTAAGAAAAAAATTACCGAAAAAGTTAAAAGAGCGTTATTTTTTACGAGACCATTTTTTTTCAGACGAAATTGGCTATATTTTTTCCTTGGCCGATCTTGTTGTCAGCCGTTCCGGTGCTAACACTTTTTTTGAGTTGCTGTCTCTGAAAAAACCGGCGATTTTAGTTCCCCTGCCATGGTCAGCCAATCATGAACAACAAGCACAAGCAGAGCTATTTAGCTCCCTTGGTTTGGGAGAAAAGTTTTCTCAATTTGATCAAAGTAATCACCTATTGATTTTGATTAATCATCTTTATAAGAATCGTGACCACTACCTAAAAAATTTTAATAATTTAAAACAACTTTATCCTCAAGATGCCGCTGACCAAATCATCAAAACAATTTTTGCCAAATAACAAATTAATTTTTTTTATTCTACTTGCGTTTTGTTTATTCGTTCTATTCTTGGTCAATCATTTTTTTTTAATCAAGAAAATACAAATCGTTAGTTCTGACAATAATATAAAAATATTAGGCTTAGATTATTTTGAAAATAAAAATATCCTTTTGTTTAATTCTGAAAAGGCCGGTCAAGAGTTGATTGGAAAAAACCCGTTGATTAAAAGTGTTCTTATTTTTAAAAAGCTGCCAGATAGTCTTGTTATCAAAGCTGAAAAGGACACGCCGATAGTGATTATAAAGGCTGATAACGGCTTTTTTTTATTGTCACAAAGCGGGAAAATTATTATAAAAACAAAAGAAAATAATAGTGGTTTGCCGATAATTAACTATTATCAAAACCTCTATTATTACCAATACCAACCGGGTGAAATAATTGATTACCAAGATATTTTAGTCTGCCTTTCTTTTCTTAAAAAGGTTGAAGATCTCGGTTTAAAAGTCGATACTATTGATATTGCTGGAGTTTATATGGTAGCATTTAATTTAGATAAAAAGAAGATAATTTTCTCTTTAGAGAAGAATCGAACGATTCAAGCATATCAGTTGGAAACACTTATTAAACAGTTCCAGATTGAAGGAAAAGAATTTGTCAGTTTAGATTTAAGATTTGATAAACCGATTATAAAAATTAATTAATATATGACCTCACCGTTATTATGCGCGATTGACATTGGTAGTTCTAAGATCGCGACAATCTGCGCCGTTGAGTCTAAAGACGGTGACGAATTGCAGGTTATCGGTTATAACCTTATTCCTTCCAAAGGGGTCAGAAAAGGATTAATCGTTGACATTGATGAGGCGACAATTGTCCTAGAAGAAAGTATTGAAAAGGCCGAACGGATGAGCGGTCATAAAATAAATCATGCCTTTGTTTCGGTGGGAGGTCCTCATATTAGTTCTTTTAACTCTCATGGCATTGTGGCCGTGGCTAACCCACAGGGGGAAATTAATGAGGATGATGTGATGCGGGCAATCGAGGCGGCCCGGGCGATTTCTATTTCCAATACGAGGGAAATAATCGAGGTTCTTCCTCGAGATTATATCGTCGACGGACAACCGGGGATAAAAAATCCGGTCGGTATGAGCGGCGTAAGACTCGAAGTTGACACTCATATTATTACCGCTTCCCAGACCAACATAAAAAATATCAATCGGTCGTTAAATGATTTGGGAATAGAGAACCATGGATTTATCTTTTCCGGCCTGGCGTCAGCCGAAGCCGTTTTAACCGAAACGGAAAAAGAATTAGGTGTAGTTTTGGTAGATATAGGTGGTGGGAAAACCGATTTATGTATCTATGTTGAGGGCTCTTTGGCTTTTTCGGGTTCTTTAGCGGTCGGAGCAAAAAACATTACCAATGATATCGCCGTAGGACTTCGTATATCTCTCGATTCAGCCGAAAAAGTAAAACTTTTTCTAACCAAGGAAGCGGGTAAGATAAAAAAGAAATCAGAGGAGATTAATTTTAGTCAACTAAATTTAGCTGAGAATTTAAGCTCGATTTCATATAAGACATTAGTTGAGGGAATTATGTCGCCTCGTTTGGAAGAAATATATAAACTGATTTTTGAAGAAATTGAAAAATCCGGTTTTGGTCATAATGTGCCTTCTGGTTTGGTAATTACCGGCGGTGGGGCTCAAACAGTAGGTATGGTTGATATAGGAAAAAAAGTTCTTGGTCTACCGATTAGGATTGGTGTACCGGAAAATATTACTGGATTGACCGACGAGATCTTATCTCCTCCTTTTGCCTCAACCGTCGGATTGATTTTGTATGGAAAAAAGAATACAATAACGGAAAAATCTAATTTTAAAAATTTTAATCGGATATTAAAAGATTTTTCATTTGACAGTTCGTTTAGTAAAGTGAAGAATTTTTTTAAACAGTTTATTCCATAAGAAGTTCATAAAGTGATAAAGTTTATAAAGTCCATAAAGAAAAATATTTTATAGACTTCAAGGACTTTAAAGACTTTATAAACTAATTTATGTTAATTAAACCAAAAGCAGGTCAAGCAGCCAGGATAAAAGTCGTTGGTATTGGTGGTGGAGGAGGTAATGCTGTCTCCTCGATGATAAAAGAAGGGGGGATAAGCGGCGTTGAGTTTATCGCCGTTAACACCGATTCTCAGGCGCTGCTTAACAGCAAAGCCGATATTAAGATTCAGATCGGAGAAAAGTTAACCAAGGGTTTAGGTTCTGGCGGTGATCCTGAGATTGGTATTAAGGCGGCGGAAGAATCAAGAGAAAGAATAAAAGAAGAATTATCAGGGGCGGATATGGTTTTTATTACCTGTGGTGAGGGAGGTGGTACCGGGACAGGGGCCGCGCCTCTGATCGCGGATATAGCTAAAGAGACTGCCGCTTTGACAGTAGGCGTCGTCACGAGACCGTTTGATTTTGAGGGAACGAAAAGAAAACTGACCGCTGATGAAGGCATTGAAAAACTTAAGGAAAAAGTTGATACTTTGATTGTTGTTCCCAATCAAAAAATTCTTCAGGTCGTTGATAAGAAGACGCCAATTCTGGAGGCGTTTGCCAGGATAGATTCAGTTCTTCATCAAGGGGTAAAGGGAATTGCGGAACTGATCACTACACCCGGTCTGATTAATGTCGATTTTGCCGATGTCAAGTCAATAATGTGCAACGCCGGGACGGCTCTTTTAGGAATGGGTATTGGTAGTGGTGAAAAAAGAGGCATCGCGGCTATTAAACAAGCTATCTCTTCGCCACTTTTGGATGTTTCAATTGATGGCGCGAGGGGAATTTTGTTTAATATTATTGGCGGTCCTGATTTAACCATGATGGAAGTAGATGAGATGGCTTCGATTATCGCCAAAACCGTCGATCCCAATGCTGATATTATTTTTGGGGCGGTTATCGATGAAAAAATGATGGATCAGATAAAGATTACTTTGATTGCCACCAAGTTTGATGATCGTCGCTTAAAGATGTTTCGGTTTAAGCAGGAACCGACGATAGAGGATTTAGATCAAAAAGAAGACAAAAAAAAGAAAGAAACAGCCTCAGAAGGCGAATTTGACGAAGAAGAATTTCTCGCGGAAGACTCCGAACTCGACATTCCGGCTTTCCTAAGGAAGAAATAGTCATTTGCGCTACCTTGACCATGACTCGATTATACTATCACCTATTCTATTATCGTTATCCTAGCCAGGTGTCTTAAATAAATGATAATTCTTTAAAGTGACCAATCATAATGTGAGATAATTAAAAGATGAAACAAGCTCATAACCACGATGTTCCCGCCTTAAATAAAAAGCTCAAACTAGGCTTGATTCTCAATACCAGTTTCACCGTCATTGAGTTTACGATTGGTTTGTTTTCAGGAAGTCTGGCCCTTGTTTCGGACTCCCTCCATAATCTAACCGATTCGCTTAGTCTTTTAATAACCTATTTTTCTGCCAGGTTTGGAGAACGGGAACCAGATCGCAGACACAGTTATGGTCACGAGAGAATGACGATTATTGCCGCTTTATTTAACTCAACCGCATTAGTCCTTTTATCTTTTTATATTTTTTATGAAGCAATACGGCGTATCCTTCATCCGCAACCGGTTGAAGGGCTGATTGTATCTTTTGTTGCTTTTTTAGGTATTCTCATAAACGGTTCAATCGCTTTATTGTTCTTCCGTGAGAAAGATCTTCATGTCAAAAGTGCGTTTGTCAGTATGGCCTTTGATACGATTGCATCAGTCGGCGCACTGATTGCCGGAATCATTATTTTTTTAACCAAGACAACAATTGCCGATCCAATCATAAGTATAGGCATAGGTTTAATGTTACTTTTTTCCGCCTGGGGAGTTATCAAAGAATCACTTCATATCCTACTTGAAGGAACACCGGATGGAGTAAACATTCATGATGTAGAAAAA